>NZ_JBEQZJ010000047.1:0-27187 GCF_045223415.1 Hoskinsella mucinilytica
CAGTCTTATTGACTGATTTCTAAAACTGGCACTGTCATTATAACTTATGTATAGTTTGAAAACAAGTGATGAGATAAAAATAGTCGATAAAAACGAATACATATGAAACGAGTTAATAAAACAAATAGAAGGAA
Organism: Hoskinsella mucinilytica; assembly: GCF_045223415.1. Classification (NCBI taxonomy): domain Bacteria; kingdom Bacillati; phylum Bacillota; class Erysipelotrichia; order Erysipelotrichales; family Erysipelotrichaceae; genus Hoskinsella; species Hoskinsella mucinilytica. The sequence continues at coordinate 135 of NZ_JBEQZJ010000047.1, forward strand.
AGAATAAAGATTAATACTGATCCTACGACGATGAAAATCCCTTTTAAATTAATGATGTTTTCGCTTACCGTATTTTTAGGATGAATTACGGTACTTGCTTCATTCCTATGTTCCACGTCTGATCACCTCATCTTTCTGTTGGTGGTCGTTTAGAATGAACTCTTTCTGTAACTATATTATAACATAAAAGCTTTTAAAAAAAGTTAATATAACAAAAAAGAAATGTAAAATTTAGAATTCTTAAGATTTTCCTATGTGTTAGGAAAAATACGGATTTTTTCCTGGAAAAGTATGACATATTTTATACAAAAAAGTGAAAATGTATGGATTTTTTGGGATTAAACTATGAAATTAATAGCATTGATTAGCTAAACATGGTATTATATTTACGGTCATTTTAAAAATTAGGAGGTTTAAAATGGAAAGTTCAAAGAAAATCGCCTGGTATAACCTTGCGTTTATCGCATTTTCTACTGTTTGGGGTTTTGGTAACGTTTTAAATGGTTACATGTACTTCAATGGTGTGCAGGTTATATTCAGTTGGATTCTGATGTTCGCCTTATATTTTGTGCCTTATGCATTAATGGTAGGTGAGCTTGGATCAGCATTTAAAAACTCTGGTGGTGGAGTTAGTTCTTGGATACATGAAACAATTAGTCCTAAGTTTGCATATTATGCAGGTTGGACTTATTGGGCGTGCCATGTAACTTATATCGCCAGTAAAGGAAGCGGAGGTTTAAAGGCATTAAGCTGGATGATCTTCCAGGATAGTGAAACCTACGCAAGCTTCAACAATCAGCTCATTCAGTTAGCAACATTGGGTGTCTTCTTATTCTTCTGCTGGATTGCCAGCAAGGGGTTGAATCCATTGAAAAAACTGGCAACCATTGCCGGTACATCTATGTTTGTCATGTCGATTTTATACATCATCATGATGTTTGCGGCACCTGTCATCAATCCGGGTGGAGGGTTCTTACAAGCAGACTTCAGTATGGATAATCTGATTCCGACATTTGACTGGAAATATTTCTCATCGTTATCTATTCTTGTATTTGCGGTAGGTGGATGTGAAAAGATTTCTCCATATGTAAATAAAGTAAAAGATCCTTCAAAAGGATTCCCAAAAGGTATGATTGCTTTGGCGATCATGGTCGTTGTTTGTGCAATCTTAGGTACGATCGCAATGGGCATGATGTTTGATCCTGTGGCAATCGCAGAAAACTTTGACTCTTATAATGCAAATGGTTCTTATTGGGCATTCCAAAAGTTGGGTGAATATTATGGATTAGGTAATACTTTAATGATTATTTACGCTGCTTGTAATGCAATCGGTCAGTTCTCTACTTTGGTTATCAGTATCGATGCTCCGCTTCGTATGTTGTTAGATAATGAGGACGCAAGACAATTCATTCCAACAAAGTTATTGAAACAGAATAAGCATGGTGCATATATCAACGGTATTTGGATGGTAGTAGCGTTATCAGGTTCTATCATCTTGATTCAGGCATTGGTGCCGAATGCAGATACGGTACTTCGTCAGTTGACTCAGTTGAATTCCGTTACGATGCCAATGCGTTACTTGTGGGTATTCTTAGCATATATCATGTTACGTAAAAAGATCGATAAGTTTAATCCGGAATATAAATTTGTGAAGAATCAGAAAATCGCATATTTCTTTGGATTCTGGTGCTTCTTCGTAACTGCATTCTGCTGTATCCTTGGTATGTACAAGGAAGGCGATATCTTTACAACATTGTTAAACGTGATTACACCATTGGTATTATTTGCATTAGGTCTGATTTTACCTATGATCAAAAAACGTGAAAAAACAAATTAAGAAAACATAAAGACAAGGTAGGGATATCTTGTCTTTCGCTATATAAGAATGAAAGTTTGTGCTATACTAATGGCATATAGGAAAGTTATTAGGAGGTTTATTTATGTATAAAGAAACAGTAAAAGAGTTATTTGATTTTATTCAGAATAGTCCAAGTTGTTTTCACGCAGTGGATGATATGAAAAGAATGTTGAAAAAAGCCGGATATGAAGAATTAAGAGAATGTGAATCATGGAATTTGAAAAAAGGCGGAATGTATTTCACTACAAGAAACGGATCTTCTTTGATCGCCTTTCACATTGGTAAGGAATTGAGTGATTATCATTATCAGGTAACATCATCTCACAGTGATTCTCCTACTTTTAAGGTAAAGGAAGAGGCAGAATTAAAAGGAAAAGGTGGATATGTACAACTGAATACAGAAGGTTATGGTGGTATGTTGTGTGCTACTTGGATGGATCGCCCTTTATCGTTAGCCGGACGTGTTTTAGTAAAAGAAGACAATCGTTTTGTAAGTAAACTAATTTCATTTGATTCTGATTTGGTGTTGATTCCAAATGTAGCGATTCACATGAACCGTGAAGTGAATAAAGGGATGAACTACAACAATCAAATTGATATGTTGCCATTGTTCTCAGCAGGAGAATGTGCAGAAGGTGATTACTATGAATTGATTGCGAAAGAATTAGGCGTAGCAAAAGAAGCCATATTTGGGACTGATCTATATCTGGTCAATCGTATGAAACCTTGCATTTGGGGAATGAAAGAAGAGTTTATTTCTTCGCCTAAATTAGATGATCTACAATGTGCATTTACCTCCTTAAAGGCGATGATTGCCGGTGTCAATGAGAAAGCGGTAAATGTATTTGCTTGTTTTGATAATGAAGAAGTCGGTTCAGGAACAAAACAAGGAGCTTGTTCAACGTTCTTATTTGATGTACTTCAAAGAATCAATGAAAATCTCGGTTATGCGAAAGAAGATTATTATCGAGCTGTCGCAAAAAGCTTTATGGTTTCTTGTGATAATGCGCATGCCGTTCATCCAAATCATCCTGAAAAAACAGATGCAGAGAACTGTACGTATATGAATGCAGGTATCGTCATCAAATATAGTGCAAATCAGAAATATACAACAGATGCGATCAGCTCAGCTGTATTTAGCGGAATTTGTGAAAAAGCAGGTGTACCTGTACAACATTTTGCGAACCGAAGTGATGCAGCAGGCGGAAGTACATTGGGAAATCTGTCATCTCAGAAGGTTTCCATGCATACGGTAGATATCGGATTGGCTCAATTGGCAATGCATTCTGCTTATGAAACTGCAGGTATCAAGGATTCTCAATATATGATCGATGCTTTGACTTGTTTCTATAACACCAATTTGAATATCACAGATAGTGAATCCATTGAGGTAGAAGAAAACTAATGGCAAAATCAAAAAAGAAGCATGTGGATAATCTATATCAGATAAAAAAACTAGATACAGAATACAACCATGCTTTTCAAAGAGTTTATGATGCATTAATGAAATCGCAAAAAAGTGATGCAGATATCAATATCATAGCGAATATTGCCATACAGCAATGTCTGGATGGCATGCATGATGAAAAGAAAGCTACTATGGTGATACCAAAGGATGTCAAAGAATATATCAACAAATACAGTAAGGGACCTGTTTTTAAGGAAATGAAGAAGAAAATAAGAAATCAAGATTATGAAAAATTCCAGATTGGAAGTATTTGGAGTGTATTTGCGATCTGTATCGTATTGTTCTTTTTCAAAAACTTACTTATGCAAGAGTTTTTGATCAATTATATCGTTGACGTTGTGGTTGCCTGTTTCGCAGGTGCCATTGCTTTTCAAAATTTCTTGATCAAGCGAAGGATCATTCAACGCTATGAATTCGGAAATTTTTATACACAGTTAGATGTGATAACGCTGATTGCTTGTATATTCATTAAAGTGATTTCACCTGGGAATTTCGATATTACGTATCTGATCCTTGTGATTTCTTTCTTTGTGACAAAGAAGAAAATCAAACCGCAATTTGAGGCGGTTATATAAATTGTAAAAAGGAATCAATGCAAGCTTCGTACTGGATTGATTCCTTTTTAATTATAAATAATTAACAGCGATGATTGCGATACCCAAAACGGTTAAAACGACACCTGTAGCACGATTTAAGGTAATCGGCTTTGCTTTATTTGCGAATTTAGCCGCAACTCTAGCCCATAAAAGAGTGGAAGCAATACAGAAAATAAGTGCCCAAACATCAGGAGCGCCACCGATAGCAAAATGTGAAAGTGCCCCGGTCAAGGCAGTGAAGGTCATGATGAAGACACTGGTGCCGACTGCTGTTTTTAACTCATAACCTAGCACACTGGTTAAGATCAATAGCATCATCATACCTCCACCGGCACCGATAAAGCCGCATATAAATCCGATTAAAATACCACAAACGATGGATTGCAGGAAACGTTTTTTTGGATCTACAGCACCCATAGACTCTTTAGTTGTCATCACAGGACGAACGATAAATTTGATACCTAATAAAAGTGTCATAAAGGTAGAAAAACCACCCATGGCACTATTTGGCACAAGGGATGAAATCCAACTACCTACAAGCGTAAAGATCAAAACGGTAATCATCATGACGATACCATTTTTAATATCTAGATTCTTATTTTTTCCATATGTATAGGCAGAAATCGCACTTGCAAGTACATCCGAAGCTAAGGCAATTCCAACTGCTTCATAAGCAGGCATACCTAAAAAGGAAATCAACATAGGAGATATGACAGCGGCAGCACTCATGCCCGCAAAGCCAGTACCTAAACCGGCACCAATGCCGGCGATAAAACAAACAACGAATTTTAATAACATACAGGACCTTCTTTCTATTTTACAGCGTGACGAATATTGGTTTCCATTTTTTCAAACAAACAAGATAGCATTGCGACCTCTTCTTTTGTGAAATCCTTGACCAACGTTTGAAAAAATGTAGATTGAGCGATCCTTCCTGCTTCAATGATGACATCTGCAGCAGGCTTTACTTGAAGATGGATCTTTTTTTTATCATCTTCATGTTTCCAACTGGATAAGAAGTCACGATCGATCAAATGCTGAATTGAGGTAGAAACATGAGATTTGCTTAAGCCACGACAATGAATGATGTCACTGGCTGTATCAAATTGAGGGTTGTTCGCTAAAAATAACAGGATGTCTAATTCCATTCGTTTGATACCATATTGTTGTAATACAGGTTCCATACATTGGTCATATAATCGTTTGATCAATGAGATGTGTATCATATAAGCATGACTCATATCGTACCTCCAATATTGTTCTATTTAGAACTATAATACAGTATAGACGTAATTTTAAATGATGTCAATATCGGAAAGATCAATCATGTAGATGACTAAGTTATTTCCGCAGTCTGATGAAATTTTCTGGATGTTATTCCATGGCTATTATGTTATGATATTGAAGCATAGGAAGAGAGTGATAGAATGAAATATTGGGATGATTTTTTTAAACAAGAAGAACAACAGGAATATTATCAACAGTTGATGGGATTTCTGAGAGAAGAATATCAAACAAAGACCATATATCCACCCCAAGAGGATCTCTTTACTTGTTTTAAGGCTTGTCCATATGAAGATGTAAAGGTAGTGATGCTGGGACAAGATCCTTATCATGAGGTACATCAGGCACATGGATTATGCTTTTCAGTACGAAAGGGAGTAAAAATTCCACCGAGTCTTAGAAATATTTATAAAGAACTAAAAAATGATCTGGAAATCGATATACCATCCCATGGTTATTTAATGGATTGGGCAAAGCAAGGTGTTTTTATGATGAATGCAGTTATGAGCGTTGTGGAAGGGCATGCCGGAAGTCATCAAAAGAAAGGCTGGGAAATGTTTAGTGATCATGTCATGCAAGCTTTAAATGAACATGAAGAAGGAATCGTATTTTTGTTATGGGGGAATTGGGCGATAAAAAAAGCTGAGCTTATCAGCAATCCTCAACATAGGATCTTGACATCTGCACATCCTTCTCCACTCAGTGCAAATCGAGGCTTTTTCGGTAGTCGTCCTTTTTCGAAAACCAATGAATATTTAAAGGAACTTGGAAGAGAGCCAATCGATTGGCGAATCGGAGAATGATGATGTGGACATGTGCAAATGATGTAGTGACGTTTATTGAACAACGCAAAAACCGAGGCTATGGGTTACAGCATTTTAAGGATTATATGAAAAGTATCGGTGATCCACAAAATCAATTGTGTAGCATTCATGTGGCCGGAACCAATGGGAAAGGATCTACCACAAATGATATACGAAATGTATTACAAGAAGCAGGGTATCGTGTGGGAAGTTTTACCTCACCTTATATGATTACCCACTATGATCGCATTCGAATCAATGATCAAAACATCAAGGAAACAACGTTTCTTTCCATAGCCAATGAATATTATGATTCTTGGATCACATGGGATCTTAGTATGTTTGAAATAGATATGTGTATTGCGGTTATATATTTTGTGAAAGAACATGTAGATTATTGTGTGTTTGAGGTAGGTCTAGGAGGACGATTGGATGCTACCAATATCCTTTATCCGATGGTATCGATCATAACCAATATAGGATTAGATCATATGGAATTATTGGGAGATACCAAAGAAAAAATAGCGAGAGAAAAAGCCGGAATCGTGAAAACAGGTATCCCACTGATAACAGGTGAACATGCGAAAGAATGTTTGGATGTATTTAAGGAATGTGTGCAAAAGAAAACGACTACTTTGATAGAATGTGCAATGCCGAAGCATATCGTTGAGCATGAGGATGGTATTTGGTTTGATTATAAAGATAGAAAAAACCTTCACTTACAAAGTCATGCAGCTTATCAGGCGTATAATGCTTGTTTATGTATTGAAGTCATTGACTATTTGAATGCATATCATGATATAAAAGTAAGTGAGGAAGCATTAAGAGTTGGTTTAAGAAAGGCGAATTGGATCGGACGCTTTGAAATGATGCGTCAGCATCCCTTATTACTATTAGATGGAGCACATAATGCGCATGGAATACAGGCATTGGTTGATAGCTTACAAGGAAGATCCTCTATCCGTATCATTTTTTCTGTATTAAAAGATAAAAATTTTGAAGAAATGCTGGATATATTAGAAACCTTGACACAAGATATCGTCGTGACGCCGTTTCAAAATGAACGAGCTTTGGATGTACATGTGTTAAAAAACAGATCTCATATCACCTTAGAAGAGGACTATCGAATCGCAATCCAAAAAGCGATGAGTGATGGTGTTGATACCGTGATTACCGGTTCACTTTACTTTATCAGTGAGGTAAGGGCATATATATTAAACATAATGGAGAAAGAGGAGGGAATGACATGATCGTGTGTGTGGGACAAAGTGCTTATGATATCACTTATGTGATACATGAAGATTTGGTGGAAAATCAAAAATATCGTATTTATGAAACAATGGAATGTATTGGTGCACCAGCTAGTAATGCAGCTTGTTTGTGTGCGAGATGGGAAGAGGAAACCGCTTTGATCACCAGAGTTGGAAATGATTTTTACGGAACATTGATTTTAGAAGAATTAAGGAAACAAGATGTAGATGTTCGATATGTAAAACAGCTTGAGGAATTTAAGACACCTGTTTCCACCATTATCACTCATATGGAAAACGGCAGTCGGACCATTTTTAACTGTCCTGGAGTGTTAAAGGAATGTGATTTTGATTATCCGATCGATTGTGATGTGTTGTTGTTGGATGGACATGAATTAACCGCAAGTCTTGAGGCATTGAAACGTTATCCTCATGCAATCTCTATGTTAGATGCAGGTACTTGTAAAGAAGAGACCAAACTATTGGCTGCGATGGTTGATCATTTGGTGTGCTCTGAAGATTTTGCCAGACAATATACGGGAATCACGATCGATAAAAAGAATCCTGATACGGTGATTCAGACTTTTCAGGCATTAAAAAAGCTGAACCAAGGACAGATCGTTGTTACCTTGGGAGGGGATGGATGTCTATACGAACAAAAGAAAGAGATTTTGCATATGCCAGCTTATGCGGTAGAAGCAATCGATACAACAGGTGCCGGAGATATTTTTCATGGAGCGTATGCGTATGGGTTGGCAAAGAAATGGGATTTAAAAACGATCTTGCATGTAGCATCAAAAACAGCAGCACTCTCTACTACAAAATTAGGTGGAAACCTATCCATACCAAAGCTAGAAGAGGTTATATAAAAAGTCAGAAATATCATCTGACTTTTTTTGGTCAAGCTTTCTTTACACGTTGTGCACCCTTTAATGCAAAATATAAAATAGCAACATCAATTGGAAACATGACTACATTTTTGACTAAGCGAATGGTGGTAAACAAAGGGGATTGATACATGATGTTTAACCACAAGGAAGTCAAGATCAAATTGATAAAGATGGTAATGCAGGCACGAGCAAGGATCACTCTAGGGAGTGTGATTTCTTTTTTGTAGAAAAAGCATCCATAAATCATGCCGGTTAAAAATTCATTGATTGCGAATCCTGGAAAATACGGACCATCGGGGCGGATGATGTATTTTAAGGTATCGGCGATAACTCCTGCAAAACCGGTAATGGCAGGGCCATAAATCATACCGGAAACACCGGCAAACACACTAGAGAATCCAATGCGAAGGGTTGGTGTAATGGGGATGAACAAGGAGCCGACGGCAACATTTAATGCCGTCAACATAGCGCATCCGCAAATAGATGTCACACGTTTCAATTCCTTGGCGGAATGAGATATCAGCTTTGGAAGCTGAACGATTTCTTGAGCAAAGTTCATATAAAAATACCTCCTTTTCCATATTGCATATAGAAAAAGAGGTATTGATTTTCTATTGCAACAGCGGGATGCGAGATAAAAACCGCAAGGGTTACCTTTTCGCCCACACGACAACTCCCCGTTCGTGGGTACTTAACGCTTTTATCTCTACTCTGCGTACGCTAGACATTATAGTGTATTTACATAGGATTTACAATAGGTTTCATAAAATTTCATAAATTCATTTATGTGATGGAAGCTTCATAAATGGATTGAATGGAATCCATCAACATTGCTTCAAATGCGTGATCATCCAGATCGACATGCAATCCTTCTGTCAATGCTCTTGAAAAACTGGCAATCAAACCGGGGTTTCTGGCAAGCAAAGCATTGGCCTCTTCCCTACAATAGCCACCGGATAAGGCAACAACTCTTACAACATGTGGATCACACATGATATCTGAATAAAAGCCATCCTCACTTGGAAGCGTTAATTTAAACATGATTTGACTATCATCTTCCATTGCATTTAAATGAGCCAGTATGGATCGTTTTAATAACTGTTCGCACTCTTGTTTATCTAAAGCATGGATGTCAATTTCAGGCTCTAGGATAGGAACAAAACCAGCACGTGCAATCTGATGTCCAATTGCAAATTGTTGTTCGACGATTGCTTCAATACCTTTTGGATCTGCTTGTTTGATAACAGAACGCATCTTTGTGCCAAAGATATGACGTTCTTTGGCTCTTCGTAATAATTCATCTAGATTGGTCATTGGTTTCATAAGCTGAACCCCATTCTCAAGTGGTGCTAAACCCTTATCTACCTTTAAGATCGGAAGGATACCTTTTATATTCCAAAGATAATCTGCACTATATTCTCCACAAATTTTACGATCCATGGTTTTTTCGAAAAGGATAGCCGCAAGAATGTGTTTGCTTGTAAATGCAGGGCTGGTAATGATTCTGGTTCGCATTTCATGGACGAGATCAAACATTTCATCATCGTTTTGATATGCGGATTCTTCAATACCATATAAACGTAATGCTTTAGGAGTGCTACCGCCACTTTGATCTAAGGCAGCGATAAAGCCTTTGCCGTTTCTCATTCGTTCTAATTGTTCACTTTTCATGATCAGACCTCCTTCGCCAAATTATGGTGTTCCTCTACTTGTATCTTAGCACTGAATTTCATGTTACGCTATGCTTCCGACAAAAAAAGAACAAATTTATTCTTGTTCTTTGGAAATGCTGGATTCAAAATCATGTAATAGCTGATGCATGGACAATAAATCAAATACTTGTTCATCACTCAACTGTTTTTCATAAGCGTCTATCACATTCGATACGGTCTTCGCTAATGGATAAGGCTCCCCGTTTTGGGTACGGATAAAGGATAAATGCCAATGATCCTGTTGAATGGTTAACGTAATCGAAGCGCAATCCTCTCCCATATCACCCCAAATAGGCTTACTGAAAAGGTCACAATGATAAACAAAATTGGTACCTTTGTGTTGTTCTCTATATGCTGAAAGCTCTTGTAATTTCATAAACGTACTCCTTTTTACGTTATTTATTATAAACACAAAAGCGGAAAATCTCAAAAGCTTTGTATAGAAAATAGAAAATGCTACAAAATAAGGAAACTGTCTAGGGATGTGGCGTTGCAATTCATGTAAAAGTGAAGTATACTAAAGATACATAGAGGGAGTAGGAACGTGTGATAACGTGATAAGTCAACAATCCCGACGACATACGCCTGGCTTATCTTAAAAACCGAGACTCATGTATAGAAAGCTATATATGAGCTTTTTTTGTATCATGACGAGGAGGATGCGATATGAAACCGTATCAAATGGAAAAAGAAGAGGTTTTAAAGGAAGTAAAAAGTTCAAGCAGTGGATTAAGTAAAGAAGAGGCATGCAATAGGTTAAATAAGTATGGATATAATCGATTAAAAGAAGCAAAAAAAGACAGTTTTTCAAAACGCCTTATGAAACAATTATCAGATCCGATGATCATCGTATTGATTGCAGCGGCTGTGATTTCCGGTATTACTTCAGCTTATGCACATGAAAGCTTTGCGGATGTTTTTATCATCATGTTTGTTGTTATCGTGAATGCTGTATTGGGACTTTATCAAGAAAGCAAAGCAGAAAAAGCAATCGATGCGTTAAAAAAGATGAGTGCTGCCAAAAGTAAAGTTATGAGAAATGGTGAACTATGCGTGGTAGCAAGTGAAGAGCTTTGCGTAGGCGATGTGATTTTACTAGAAGCAGGAGATGCCTTACCTGCAGATGCCAGAGTATTAGAGGCAGCCAGTTTAAAGGTGGAAGAATCTGCATTGACCGGAGAAAGTGTGCCTGTGGAAAAAAGCGAAGTGAGGCTTACAAGTGAGGAAAAAACGATTCCTTTAGGTGATCGAAAAAATATGTTATATATGGGTAGCAGTGTTGTATATGGAAGAGGCTATGCAGTGGTTACTGCTATTGGTATGGATACGGAGATGGGGAAGATCGCAGATGCAATCAATCAAAGCAAAGAAGAAGCAACACCGCTTCAAATGAAGCTGAATCAGCTCTCTAAGATCTTAAGCTTTTGTGTACTTGGTATTTGTGTGCTTATCTTTCTATTTGCCCTGTGGAAAAGCAAAGATATGAGTGGCACGGTCATCATGGATACCTTTATGTTAGCGGTGTCTTTGGCAGTAGCGGCAATTCCTGAGGGACTAGCAGCAGTGGTAACGGTACAACTTGCGATCGGTGTAACCAGAATGAGCAAACAACACGCCGTGATAAGACAACTAACAGCTGTGGAAACGTTAGGCTGTACCCAAATCATCTGTTCAGATAAGACAGGAACCTTGACACAAAATAAAATGACGGTCGTAGAACATTATGGTACAGATGAAAAGCTTTTGGCAACGGCGATGAGTTTATGTAATGATGCAATGGTCGCAAGTGATGGGACAATTGAGGGGGAACCGACAGAAAGTGCATTGGTTGCATATGGGGAAACCTTCTTTCATAAAAAAGAAGTCTTAAAACAATTACCTAGAATTAAGGAAGCACCATTTGATTCCATGCGAAAAATGATGACAACGATACATGAAAATAGCGATCATACTTATCTTCAATTCAGTAAAGGAGCACCGGATGTCTTGCTAGCGAAATGTACTCATTATATAGAAAATGGGGTCATCAAAGAGTTGGATGATCAGAAGCGAGAAGAAATCCTGAACCATAACAAACACTTTGCGGATCAGGCATTGCGTGTGTTGGCGGCCGGCTATCGTTGTTTTGCCACAGAAGAAATGTTACCAAAGTCAGTAGAAGAGATGGAACAACAACTGATTTTTATCGGTTTATGCGGTATGATCGATCCAATACGTGAAGAGGTAAAAGGGGCAATCAAACAATGTCAAGAAGCAGGAATTCGCCCTGTCATGATTACCGGAGATCATGTAGATACCGCCATTGCGATAGCGTCTCAGCTTGGTATCCTGCATGTAAAGGAAGAAGCAATCACGGGTGCACAACTTGATGAGATGAGTGAGGAACAATTTCAAAAGAACATTGAACGCTATTGTGTTTACGCAAGAGTTCAGCCGGAACATAAGGTGAGAATCGTAGATGCATGGAAGGCGAAAGACAAAGTTGTCAGTATGAGTGGGGATGGGGTTAACGATGCGCCAAGCATAAAACGTGCAGATATTGGTGTCGGTATGGGTATCACCGGTACAGATGTTACCAAAAATGTAGCGGATATGGTATTGGCAGATGATAATTTTGCGACTATTGTTTCCGCAGTTGGTGAAGGACGAAGAATTTATGACAATATCAAAAAAGCAATTCAGTTTTTATTGTCAAGCAATATCAGTGAGGTAGTATCCATCTTTGTTGCTACGATGCTGGGTTTTACGATTTTAATGCCTGTTCATATTTTATGGGTCAATTTATTGACTGACACCTTCCCAGCCCTTGCTTTGGGTATGGAAGGCGCAGAAGAGGATGTAATGAAACGACCTCCTCGTCCCAAAAAAGAAGGATTATTTGCGGATGGTATGGCATTCGATGTCATTTTTCAAGGAATCGTTATCTCCATCATTATATTGATGGCATATTTGGTAGGCCATTATATAGAAGCCGGAGTATGGGAAATCACAGACAGTCAAGATGGTATGACAATGGCGTTTTTAACGATGTCGATGACTGAAATGTTTCATTCCTTCAATATGAGGTCTTTGAAGCACTCTGTTTTATCTATGAAAAAACAAAATCTTTATTTGTTGGGAAGTCTTGCAGGGTGTCTGGCATTGACATTGATGGTCATCTATATTCCGTTTTTAGCGAACCTGTTTGAATTTGAGCATATCAGTGGATTTGAATTTATGATAAGTATCGTTATGGCATTTTGTATTATACCGATCGTTGAAGTTGAAAAAGCAGTCATACGTCATCTTCATGGAGTGCATAAGGAAAAATGTTAGAAAATGATGGCTTCACGTTATATTTACTTTTACTTTTTGATATCCGTGATATAATAAACCTAGCCAAAAAGGGAGGAACTTTATGAAAATTTTAGTTACCGGAGGTACCGGATTTATTGGAAGCCACACTGTTGTGGAATTATTGGAAGCAGGAAATGAAGTTGTCATCTTAGACAATCTTTATAATTCTCAAAAAGATGTTTTGGATAAGATTGAATCTATCACAGGAAAACGTGTGGCCTTTTATGAAGAAGACTGCTGTGATGAAACAGCATTAGAAAAAATCTTTGAAGAACATGATATCGATGCGGCCATACATTTTGCCGGCTATAAGGCAGTAGGTGAATCAGTCGCAAAACCGATCATGTATTATCAAAATAATTTAATGAGTACACTGGCTTTGTGTAAGGTCATGGCAAAGCATGGCTGTAAACGTTTGGTATTTTCATCTAGTGCAACAGTTTATGGAAATCCAAAGAGTGTGCCTATCAAAGAGGATTTTCCATTAGGACCTACTACAAATCCATATGGAACGACCAAATTAATGATCGAACAAATTTTAAAGGATCTGTATATTTCAGACAATGAATGGAATATTGCATTATTACGTTACTTTAATCCAATCGGTGCACATAAGAGCGGATTATTAGGAGAAAGTCCAAATGACATTCCTAATAATTTGATGCCTTATATCGTAAAAGTGGCTAATAAAGAATTGCCTTATTTACATGTATATGGAAATGATTATCCAACACCGGATGGAACTGGGGTTCGTGATTATATTCATGTTGTAGATCTTGCGAAGGGACATGTGAATGCAGTTCATAAAGTGATGGAAAACATCGGTGTAGATGCTTATAACTTAGGTACAGGTATTGGATATAGTGTATTGGATGTTGTCAATGCGTTTGTAAAAGCAAATGGTGTGGAAGTACCATATCAGATCGATCCAAGACGACCTGGAGATATTGCACAATGTTATGCAAGTACAGAGAAGGCTTATCAAGAACTTGGTTGGAAAGCGGAAAAAAATCTGGAAGAGATGTGTAAGGATGCATGGCATTTTCTTGAAACCAGTAAATAAATAGAGATTACGTTCAGAGCAAATCTGGACGTTTTTTCTATGTTGTAAAAAAATTAACTATTTTATGACAATCACAGATTGTAAGAAAAAGGAAAAAGATGTATGATTATATGACAAATAAGTGATAATGGGAGGTGCCGTTATGAATGCTGTTATCCTGGCTGCAGGAGTGGGGCATCGTATGATCAATTTAACAAGGCAGTTAAATAAGACGCTGCTTCCAATTGGAGGTATGCCAATCATTGAACGTACCATCATTTATCTGAAACAAGCTGGTATCAATGATATTACGATCATTACGGGACATAAGCATGAGATGTTTTTGCCATTGGAGAAAAACTATCATGTGCGTTTGATTCATAATAAGAAATATTCAGTTTACAATAGCATTTACTCAATGAAGTTGGCACTTGATTGTTTAGAAGATACGTTTGTCATACATGGAGATGTGATCTTATTTAAAAATCTTTTTATCAAGAAACCTGAAAAAACAACACTATATACCATTTTCAAAAATCCTAAAGGTGTACCGACCATTGAGGTTAAGACGGATCAATATCGATTGATGAATGGTTTTTCTTTAAGTAAAGCAAATGAGATGATTACCACTCATTTAGGTGTCACCTACTTTACCAAGCAGGATTCTGAATTGATTAAGAAGCATTATGCCAGTGAAATACAGGAGAAGAAGCTCAGAGAATATAAGGGTGAATTGGATATGGAACTATTTACGTTGTTTCAAGGAAAACCATTGGATATCTGTCATATAGATAATCGATATGCAATGGATATCAATCTAGTAGAGGATTATTATCAAGCGTGTATCAAATATGAAACATATTGGAAAAATCAATAGTGGATAAATGGGATAAAACAGGGAAAAAGACAGAAAAAAAGAAAAAAGAAGTTGCAATTTGAAAATATGTGTATTATATTATATAGGTGCTGCTTTGAGTGGTGCTTTCACATGCGTGGGAGAAGGTGCAACCCCTTCATCAACCACTGCATAAGACAACAATATATAGGAGGTGTGTCTTGTGAGTAAAAAAGTTGCAAAAATTTGTAAACTACAGTTCCCAGCAGGAGGAGCTAGACCAGGACCAGCGCTTGCATCTGCAGGTATTAACATGCCACAGTTTTGTACAGCGTTTAACGATGCTACAAAAGATCGTAGTGGAGATATGGTTCCAGTTATTATCACTGCATACGAAGACAAGAGCTTTGATTTCGTATTAAAAACAACACCAGCATCCATTATGATCAAAAAAGCTGCTGGTATCAAAAAGGCATCAGGAGATCAGAAAGTTTCAGCTGGAAAGATCACTGTTGACCAATTACGTGAAATTGCAGAATACAAAATGCCTGACTTGAACGCTAATGACGTTGAAGCTGCTATGCGCATCGTTGCTGGTACAGCTAAAAACATGGGTGTTGAAGTTGAAGGCTTCGAAGGTTAAGAAAGGCGAGAGGTAAATAAATATGGCAAAAGTAGGAAAAAAATATGCTGAAGCTGCTAAGAAAGTTGATCGCTCAAAATCTTATCCTGTAGCAGAAGCTGTAGCATTAGCAAAAGAAACAAACACAGTTAAATTCGACGCATCTGTTGAAGTTAGCTTCAAATTAAATGTAGACCCACGTCATGCTGATCAGCAGATTCGTGGTGCAATGGTACTTCCACATGGTACTGGTAAAACTCAGAAAGTGTGTGTGATTGCTCAAGGACCTAAGGAACAAGAAGCAATCGACGCAGGAGCTGATTTTGTCGGTGGTAAAGAGTTGCTAGACAAAATGCAACAAGGATGGTTCGATTTCGATGTCATCGTAGCTACTCCTAACATGATGGGTGAATTAGGTAAGTTGGGTCGTGTATTAGGACCTAAAGGCTTAATGCCAAACCCTAAGACAGGAACAGTAACTATGGATGTTACAAAAGCTGTTGAAGATATCAAAAAAGGTAAAGTTGAATATCGTGTAGATAAAGAAGGTAATATCAACCTAATGATCGGAAAAGTTAGCTTTGATGATGAAAAATTGGTGGATAACTTCAACGCAATCTACAAGACAATTCTTAAAGCTAGACCAGCTGCAGTAAAAGGTACTTATATCAAGAACCTTGTATTGACAACAACAATGGGTCCTGGTATCCATGTAGCTGTTGAAAAATACTAATTGACTTTTTTGTAGAAGTTGTATAAAATAGCTATGTTATCAATATACCATAGACAGTAACGGTCGAAAGACTTAATCATGTTACCGAGGTAGAAAGTTTAAGATACATTTCTTTCACCCGTACGTCTATACATGCGGGTGATTTTTATAAGCTCTTAAGGTATATTGTTACATATAAATTTAGGAGGTGTAAAGTTAATGAACCAGGCGATTATCGATGCTAAAAAGACAGTTGTTTCTGAAATCGCTCAGAAAATGAAAGAGTCTGATTCTACTGTTGTTGTAGAATACCGTGGACTAACTGTTGCTGAAATGACTCAGCTACGTAGAGATTTGCGTGCTGAGGGTGTAGATTTTAAAATTTACAAGAACTCTTTGGCACAGCGTGCTGCTGAAGAAGCCGGTGCAACTGATTTGGCAAAAGATCTTGTTGGACCAAACGCAATCGCATTTGGAGCAGATGCAGTTGCTCCTGCGCGTGTACTTGCAAAATTCGCTAAGAAACACGATAAACTTGTGTTAAAGAGCGGTATTGTAGAAGGTAAGGTTGTTGGTGTAGATACCATCAAAGAACTTGCTTCTTTACCTAACCGTGAAGGTATGTTATCAATGCTGTTAAGCTGCTTACAGTCACCAGTACGTGGATTTGCATGTGCGGTTAAAGCTGTTGCTGACAGTAAAGGTGAAAACGGCGAAGCTGCTACTACTGCAGAAGCTACAAGCGAAGAGGCTGCTGCTTAATTGACAGTAGCAAAATAAAATAAACTTAGGAGGACATGAAAATGGCAAAATTAAACCAGGAAGACATTTTAGCTTATTTAGAAGAAGCTACAATCTTAGAACTGAATGAATTAGTAAAAGCAATCGAAGAAAAATTTGGCGTAACTGCTGCTGCACCAGTTGCTGTAGCTGCTGCACCTGCAGAAGCAGAAGCTTCTGGACCAAGCGAAGTAACTGTTACATTAACTGATGTTGGTGGAACTAAAGTTGCTGTAATCAAGGCTGTACGTGAAATCACTGGATTAGGTCTTGTAGATGCTAAGGGTATCGTTGACAAATGCCCAAGCGTAATCAAAGAAAACATCAAACCAGAAGAAGCAGAAGAAATCAAGAAGAAATTGATGGATGCTGGTGCTTCTGTTGAAGTTAAATAATTAACTTTACAACTCTAAATTTAACAAAAAGCCTTCGGGCTTTTTGTCACCTAAAAAGGCGGGATAACGATGGATCATTATTTTACAGATAATCGTCATTTAGCAGAAAACCGGAAGGAAATATCTTTCCGGTTTTGGTGTTTTACCTATACCTTTATTACAGATAACGGTGTGTTTAGTAAAGATAGTGTCGATTTCGGTACACGAGTTTTGCTTGATACACTTTGTAAAAAAGGTGAATTGGGCGAACATATCCTTGATGTTGGCTGCGGCTATGGGGTTATTGGCATCACTTTGAAGAAAATCTATCCTAAGGCACAAATGGAAATGGTAGATGTCAATCCCAGAGCTGTGTTACTGGCAAAAGAAAATGCTGACAAAAATAATATAGAAGCCAATATTCATGAATCTGACGTATATGAAAGCGTAGAAGGGAATACTTTTACTGATATCATTACCAATCCACCCATTCGTGCAGGAAAAAAAGTGATTTATAAAATTTTTGAAGAAGCTTATGATCATCTTGCTACAAATGGTAATTTATGGGTCGTGATACGAAAGCAACAAGGAGCTGCAAGTGCAGTTACAAAGATCAAAGAGATCTTCGGAAATTGTGAAATCATTAACAAAGAAAAAGGTTATTTTATTTTAAATGCGAAAAAGCATTGACAATTTGACGTTTGATTGCTATTATAATAAATTGCATAATACTAAAATAATAAAATGGGATTTTGTGCCTTATTTTGGTAGAGAAAACTTGTAGAAAGGATGGCGTACATGGACAAAAAACAGCCTTATCGTATTGTCGCTTCCGGTAAAAAGGCAGAGCGTCGCGATTACTCGAAAGTGAGTGGACATTTGGAGCTTCCTAATCTGGTTGAAATTCAGACAGACTCTTTTGAGTGGTTCAAGAACGAAGGAATCGAAGAAGTATTTAACGAAATCTATCCGATTCAAAACTATGGAGGAAACATCAAGCTGAAGTTTACAGGATATGAATTCTGTGAACCTAAATATGATGCAGAAGAGTCAATGTATCGTGAATGTAACTTCGCGGCACCGCTGAAAGCACGTATGGAGCTTGAAATAACAGATAACACTACAGGAGAGGTTATCAATAAATGGGAGGATGTCTTCTTAGGTGACTTCCCTTTAATGACAGAAACCGGTACTTTTATTATCAACGGTGCTGAGCGTGTCATCGTATCACAGATCGTAAGATCACCTGGTGCGTACTTTTCTACCGGTTATGATGAAAAGACGGGAAAAGAATCTTTCTCTTGTGAGTTAATTCCAAGTCGTGGAACATGGCTGGAATTTATGACAGAATTGAAAAAAGCGTCTACAGGACGTGTTTTAAACATGAGCATTGACCGTAAACGTAAAATGCTGTCAACGATCCTTTTCAAAGCAATTGGTATGTCAGTTGATTTGGACCGCAGTGAAGATCCACATGATACTGCACAAATTAAAACATTCCTACATGCTATGGGAAGAGATGTCATCGAGGATATTCCTCAAGATGATGAAAATCGTGAATTTATGGATCTATACCTTACATTGTATGCAGCTTTCTTCGGAAAATACGAAGAAGTGGAAAACACTTTGCTTGCGGACAAGGTAAAAACAAGACAGGAGGCATTGCTTTCTATATATGAAAATCAGCGTTCAGATGAAATCCCTACATTAGATGGATCTGTTACGTTGATGAATGCGAAGTTCTTCGACCCACGCCGTTATGATTTGACAAAGGCGGGACGATATAAATTACGCAAAAAATTAAATGCGATCAACCGTGTTGATGGACACCGTCTTGCACAAGATATTTTAGCAAGCGATGGTAGTGTTTATATGCCTAGTGGCACTATGATTCACCGTGATGAAAGAAATGATCTACGTGGAGAATTAGAAAAGGGTATGCATGTATCTGCGTTCCCATTCAATCCTTTGTTCAATCATCCTGATAAAGTAACGGTTTCTACATCAAACAACTTGGGGCTTGTTGGACGTATCTTGGCAAACGATGTTGAGTTAGAAGATGAAACATTGTTTGAAGGTAGCGTTTTAACGGCTCAGGATGTAGCGAAGATCGTGTCTGCTATGGACAAAGTATCTGTGCATGGCGGCATTATCGCTAAAGAAGTAGTGCTTACAAAAGAAAATGTAAATGCTGTATTGAACTATGGACAACGTTTATATGCATTGGGTCGTTTAAGCGATGCCAATGGAAATGACTTATTAAATGAAGAAGATGATTTGTTTGTAGAAGGCTATACACCAAGACAGAGAACCGATGCTTTAAGTGCCACTGCACTTGAGGATATCCGTAATCGAGTACACAATGGTGCTGTTATCAGCGCTTGGTTAGTTGGTGCGGCTGTACAGGAAATCAAAGTCTTTGATGAAAATAATGAAGTAGTAAAAATCATGGGTAATGACCCATATGCGAATAAGCACACCATTACTATTTCCGATATGTATGCTCTTTATTCTTATAACTTGAATGTTATGGAGGATGTTGGAGAGACTGACGATATCGATATGTTGGGTAACCGTCGTATCCGTTCTGTTGGTGAATTGATTCAGAATCAATTCCGTATTGGGTTGAGTCGTATGGAGCGTGTTGTAAAAGAACGTATGTCAATTGCAGATATCGCTACATTGACACCGAAGAAATTAACTAATATTCGACCATTAACCGCAGCAATCAAAGAATTCTTCTCAAGTTCTCAGTTGTCACAGTTCATGGATCAGCAGAATCCTTTGGCTGAGCTTACCAATAAACGTCGTATCTCTGCGTTAGGACCTGGTGGTTTGACAAGAGATCGTGCTGGTTTTGAGGTTCGTGACGTTCATAGTTCTCACTATGGTCGTATTTGTCCGATCGAGACACCAGAAGGACCTAATATCGGTTTGATCAATAACTTGACTTCTTATGGAAAAATCAACGAGTATGGATTTATTCAAACACCATATCGTATTGTGAATCCAGATGGAACCGTACGTGATGAAGCGATTTATCTGTCTGCAGATGAGGAAGCTGATTATGTCATTGCTCAGGCCAATGAGGTCATTGATGGTAGATTGGTCAATGAACGTGTCGTAGCACGTAAAGCAGGAGATACCATCATTGCTGCACGTGAAGAAGTAGAATTGGCCGACGTTTCGCCAAAACAGATCGTTTCAGTAGCGACAGCCTGTGTACCATTCCTAGAAAATGACGATGCTTCTCGTGCCTTGATGGGTGCAAACATGCAACGTCAGGCAGTACCATTATTGAAACCTCATTCCCCATATGTAGGAACTGGTATTGAATATAAAATTGCAAAGGATTCCGGTGTCGGTATTGTTGCAAAAGAAGATGGCGTCATTGAATATGTAGATGCTCAACGTATCGTTGTTGCAAAAGATGACGGAGATCGTCATGAATATCGTCTACGTAAATTCCAGCGTTCTAATAACGGAACGAATATCAATCAAAGTCCAATCATCAAAAAAGGTGAACGTATTGAAAAAGGTGATATTTTGGCTGATGGTCCTTCTATGGAAAATGGAGAACTTGCATTGGGTCAAAACGTAACCATTGCTTATATGACCTGGTATGGTTATAACTACGAGGATGCTATCATCATGAGTGAGCGTCTAGTACGTGATGACGTGTATACATCCATCCATATCGAGGAATATGACATCGATTGTCGAGAAACAAAGCTAGGACCTGAAGAAATCACACGTGATATTCCAAATGTCAGCGAAAATGCATGCCGTAATTTGGATAGCCGTGGTATTATCATGGTCGGTGCAGAAGTAATGGAAGGCGATATTCTGGTTGGTAAGGTAACGCCAAAAGGTCAGAGTGAAATATCTCCTGAAGAGAAACTGTTATTGGCAATTTTCGGTGAAAAATCACGTGAAGTACGTGATAATTCCTTGAAGGTACCACATGGTGGTGCTGGTATTGTTCATAGCATTCGTATCTTCAAACGTAGTGAAGGACATGAGCTTCCACCTGGAGTGAATGAAACCGTAAAAGTATATATCGTTCAGAAACGTAAAATTTCTGAAGGGGATAAAATGGCAGGACGTCATGGTAACAAAGGTGTCATCTCTAAGATTCTTCCAGTAGAGGATATGCCATATATGCCTGATGGAACGCCGGTAGATATCATGTTGAATCCATTCGGTGTGCCATCTCGTATGAACATTGGACAGGTATTAGAGATCCACTTAGGCTATGCAGCTAAAAAATTAGGTGTGAAATTCTCTACTCCAGTATTCGATGGTATCAATAATACAGAATTAAGTGATATCATGAAAGAAGCAGACATGACCATTGATGGTAAGCAGGTATTGTACGATGGACGTACAGGTGAACCATTTGATGAACGTATCGCAGTTGGTGTCATGTATATGATCAAACTTGCCCACATGGTTGACGATAAACTACATGCACGTGCAACCGGACCTTATTCTCTTGTAACTCAGCAACCATTAGGTGGTAAAGCACAAAACGGTGGACAGAGATTCGGTGAGATGGAGGTTTGGGCATTAGAAGCATATGGTGCCGCACATACACTACAAGAAATCTTGACCATTAAATCTGATGATATCGTAGGACGTACCAAAACTTACGAAGCAATCATCAAGGGTAAAGATATTCCTGAACCTGGTATTCCTGAATCCTTCCGTGTATTAACACATGAATTGCAAGCACTTGCTATCGATGTGAAGATGCTAGATGAAGATGGAAATGAAGTTGACATAAGCAAAGATGATGGAAATGATGCAGCAGTTGCCGCACCGGTAGCTCCTATCGTAGAAAAAGATGCTGATGAAGAAGACATCAACGATTTAGCAATCGATGATGAAAATGATGAAGTAGAAGATTTGGAAGCTGATGAAGAAGATCTAGAATTCGTTGATGAGGATTTAGATGAAGAACTATTAGCCGAAGATGAAGATGATGAAGAAAATGTAGAGGAGGCGTAAGTAGATGAGTGTTAATAATTTTGCCTCAATCCAGGTAAGTCTGGCTTCACCGGATCGTATCCACCAATGGAGTCATGGAGAAGTTAAGAAACCGGAAACGATCAACTACCGTTCCCAAAAACCGGAACGTGATGGTTTGTTCTGTGAAAGAATTTTCGGCCCTAGTAAGGACTGGGAATGTTACTGTGGTAAATATAAGAAAGTACGCTACAAAGGTGTTGTCTGTGACCGTTGTGGTGTAGAAATCACAAAATCCAGTGTAAGACGTGAGCGTATGGGACACATCGAACTTGCTGCCCCTGTTGCACATATCTGGTATCTTCGTGGTATTCCTAGCCGTATGGCACTTTTGCTTGATGTTACACCTAAGCAATTGGAAGAAGTTGTGTATTTCGTATCCTGGATCGTTACTGACCCAAAGGATACGAAATTGGAATACAAGCAGATTTTATCTGAAAAAGAATATCGTGAAAATATGGCGATTTATGGTCCAGGAAGCTTTACAGCACAAACTGGTGCCGAAGCAGCATTGACATTGTTGAAAGAAGTTGATCTGGAAGCAGAATTCAAAAATATTCAGGCACAATTGGAAAATGCTCAGGGTGAAAAACGTAAGAAACTAATCAAACGTTTGGATACTGTACAAGCATTCCGTAATTCTGACAATGATCCTGAATGGATGGTTCTGACTGTAATTCCGGTTATCCCACCTGATTTAAGACCAATGCTTCAGCTAGATGGAGGACGTTTTGCGACAAGTGACTTGAATGATTTATATCGTCGTGTCATTACTCGTAACAATCGTTTGAAAAAGCTGTTAGAATTAGGTACTCCTGCAATTATCGTACAAAACGAAAAACGTATGCTTCAAGAAGCTGTCGATGCTTTGATCGATAATGGTCGTAGAAGTAAGCCGATTACAGGAGCAGGTGGTCGTGCGTTGAAATCATTGTCACACTCTTTGAAAGGTAAACAAGGACGTTTCCGTCAGAACTTATTAGGTAAACGTGTTGACTTCTCAGGACGTTCCGTTATTGCGGTAGGACCAGACTTGAAAATGTATCAGTGTGGTATCCCAAGAGAAATGGCAATTCAGTTATTCAAACCATTTGTTATCAATGAAATTGTAAATAGAGAAATTGCAAGCAACCCTAAGACTGCTGAAAAATTGATCGATCGTCAAGATCCACGTATTTGGGATATCGTAGAAGATGTAATTGATGGTTATCCTGTATTAATGAACCGTGCACCTACACTACACCGTTTGGGTATTCAGGCATTTAAGCCTAAACTAGTAGAAGGTCGTGCAATGCGTTTGCATCCACTTGTATGTACGGCATTTAACGCTGACTTTGACGGTGACCAGATGGCAGTCCATGTTCCATTGAGCGAAGAAGCACGTGCTGAAGCATTGATCATGATGCTTGGTAGCAACAACATCCTTGGACCTAAGGATGGAAAACCAATCGTTACTCCTGGACAGGATATGGTCATGGGTAACTTCTATTTGACCATGGAAGAATCTGCAGAAGAGTTTTATAGTGAAGCAGAACGTTACATGGCTGTAGATTGCCCTAAATCAGCTGCTGTTTGGACACGTTATGGAGATAATGAAGGTCATGTGTATGGTAGTCTTGATGAAATTATGCTAGCATATCAAACTGATCAAGTACATTTACACTCAAGAATTGCTGTTCCAGTACGTAATTTAAAGAAAACAAGCTTTACAAAAGAACAAGAAAATATGTACTTATTAACAACCGTTGGTAAGGTTATATTTAATAACATGTTCCCAGAAGACTTCCCATTCCTGAATGAGGTAAGTGAAGCAAACTTTAAGGCAACTCCTGATAAGTTCTTCGTTCCTATGGGAAGTGATATCAAAGAAGCAATTAAAAATCTTCCAATTACTTCAGCATTCAAAAAGAAAGATTTAGGAAAGATCATCGGTGAAGTGTTCAAACGCTATTCAACCGAAAAAACAAGCGAGATCCTTGACCAGATCAAAGATTATGGATTTAAATATTCTACAGTAGCTGGCGTTACTGTATCATTAAGTGATATTGAGGTTGCTCCACACAAAGAAGATCATGTAGAATACGGTAAAGAAAAAGCCGAAGAATTAAAAACTTTGCGTAAGAAAGGTAAACTTACGATGCAAGAATGGGAACGTCATCTAAACAAGCTTTGGGCTGATGTCAAAGATGATATTGCTGAAGAGCTATTAGGAAATCTTCCTCGTAAGAACCCAATTAACATGATGGCTCGTTCTGGTGCCCGTGGTAATACTTCTAACTTTACTCAGCTAGCAGGTATGCGTGGACTGATGGCAAAACCATCACAATCAAAATCTGCAAAAGGTGAATATGTGCCAAGTATCATAGAGGTTCCTATCTATTCATGTTTCCGTGAAGGATTGAATGTGTCAGAATTCTTTATCTCTACTCATGGTGTGCGTAAAGGTCTGACCGATACTGCTTTGAAAACAGCTGAGTCTGGTTACTTGACTCGTCGTTTGGTCGATGTAGCTCAGGATGTTATCGTAAAACAAGAAGATTGTGGTACAGATAAAGGTTACTGGGTAGAAGCAATCATTGATCGAAAAACAAACTCAAACATTGAAAGCTTCTATGACCGTCTAGTTGGACGTTATAGCAAGCAAGAAGTAAGAAATCCACAAACGAATGAATTGATCCTTGAATCTGATGAATTCATTACAGAAGCAATTGCACAGAGAATCGTAGATGCAGGTGTAGAAGGTATGTATATCAGAAGTGCCTTTACATGTAAATCTATTTACGGTGTATGTAAAAAATGTTATGGTCGTAACATGGCAACCGGTAAAGATGTAGAAGTAGGAGAAGCTGTAGGTATTATGGCGGCTCAGTCTATCGGTGAGCCAGGTACACAGCTGACCATGCGTACATTCCATACCGGTGGTGTTGCAAGTGCAGATGGTGGAGATATCACTCAGGGTCTTCCTCGTGTCGAAGAACTATTTGAAGCACGTTGTCCAAAAGGTGTTGCTGTTTTAGCACAAATCAGTGGTACCATTACAAGTATAGAACCGTTAGAAAATGGTACTGGTACAGAAGTGACCATTAGCAATGATAAGGAAAGTATAGCTCATAAAGTATCCTTAATTCAGGCAATCCGTCCATGGATGAAAGTCGGTGCGCAGGTAGAAGCCGGAGATAAGGTAACTGAAGGACAGGTAGATCCAAAAGAATTGCTAAAAGTGGCAGGTGTACGTCAAGTACAGAACTATATTTTGAAAGAAGTCAAAAAGGTTTATGCCAGCCAGGGTATTGAAATCAGTGATAAACATATCGAAGTTATGATTCGTCAGATGCTTCGTAAGGTTGTTGTCCTTGAAGGAAACGATACTGAACTAAACCCAGGTGTACAGATTTCCTTAACAGAGATTACGAAGATCAATCGTAAGGTATTATTATCAGGTAAAGTTCCAGCAACCTTTAAGCCTGTACTATTAGGTATTTCTAAAGCGTCTGTAGAAACTGATTCTTTCTTATCTGCAGCATCTTTCCAGGAAACCACAAAGGTGTTAACAGATGCAGCAATCAAAGGTAAAAAAGATTTCTTGATTGGTCTGAAAGAAAATGTAATCATTGGTAAATTGATTCCAGCAGGTACTGGATGCAAAGCAGATCGTGAAACAAATAAATTAATCGAAGAGAGAGCGGAAGAATTAAAAGAAATTCGTGAGGAAAGAAATCATCGTAATGATGATGACGACTTTTTGAGTTATGTTCCTGGTCCTGAAAAATTGACTAGTGAAGATATTCAAAAAATCATGGAAGATGATTCAGCACTTTCATTAGATGAGGTAGCAGACATTACTATTTTGACAGAAGAGTAGCATGATCTATTTCAAAGGTTGTATAAACCTTAAGAAATAGGAAAGCTAGATATAAAAAGAAAGACTCAAATCGTTCTTATTGTAGAATGGTCTGAGTCTTTTATTTTAGTTAAGCTGTTTAAATGATGTTTTGATAAGATAAGAACTTATATAATTGTTATAATCGATAATTTAATGAATCAGTAAAATGAAATAAAAAAGGTAAGGATATCTCATATAGATACATCCTTACCCATCTATTCAAGGCACTATAATGATAACCTGTTTTTTAAAAAATGGCAATACTTTTTCTGCAATATTATAATTCTGAAGTGAAAAAATGGTTTTATTATGAAATATTGTGATTTGTTAGGTAATTAAAAGTAAGAATAATCAAAAAAATATGAAATACCAAGTTGAAATAAGCAGATTTTTTAGATTTTATTTACTAAGGTTATAAAGTTTTGTTGGATAAAGTGGTTCATTATAATTAACATAATAAAGCATTGATAAATATCAGATGAAATAGTGAATTGAAAAATTAATAGGCGATGACTAATTATAAATTAAAGATGAAAAAAACAAAGAAATTTTTAAAAAGATGTTGACAAGACTTTATATA
>NZ_JBEQZJ010000048.1:0-26771 GCF_045223415.1 Hoskinsella mucinilytica
TTCCTGTGCATTCCCTATCACAAAATGACGCATAATATGATATAATGACCCGGTGTTGAAAGGAAGGTAAAAAAATGGAAACAATGAAGAAATTCGTTCGTTATTATAAACCGTACAAAACGGTATTTTTTCTGGATATGCTATGTGCATTGATCATCAGTGTGATCGATTTAGCATTTCCTCAGATTTTGAATTATTTAAACAATACATTTTACATACAGCCAAAAGAAATGATCCTGAATAGCCTTTGGATATTAGGTGTTGGTTTATTATTCATGTATATCATTCGAGCATTATGTCGATATTATGTTACCGCACAAGGACATATCATGGGTGCCAAAATGGAAAGTGATATGCGACAAGATTTATTCGATCAGTTTGAGCGACTCTCCTTTTCCTATTATGATCGAAACAATACAGGAGAAATGATGAGCAAGCTTGTATCCGATTTATTTGATATCTCTGAATTTGCACATCATGGACCTGAAAATGTATTTATCTCTCTATTGAAGATTTTAGGTTCCTTTATTCTTTTGCTTTATATCCATGTACCGTTGACACTTATTTTAATTGGTGTGACGATCCTTATGCTGGTATTCAGTTTATTACAAAATAAAAAAATGCAAGCAACCTTCATGGATAACAGAAAGAAAATTGCCGGCGTCAATGCCAGTTTACAGGATTCTCTTGCCGGAATTCGTGTGGTCAAATCCTTTGCGAATGAGGACATCGAACGTGATAAGTTCTCTCATAGCAATCAATTATTCTTACAATCAAAAACCAATAATTACTATCGAATGGGATTATTCCATGCAGGCAATAACTTTTTCCAGGGTATGTTATATGCTACCATATTAGTTGCCGGAGGGTATTTTATCGCAAATGGTTCCTTGGATCCTATCTCCCTTGCAACTTACGCTTTATATATCAACATCTTCGTTGCGCCAATTGAAGTGTTAGTAGAATTTACCGAGATGTTTCAAAAAGGATTCTCCGGTTTCAAACGCTTTTTAGAGGTTATAGAAACAAAACCTGATATCGTGGATTCACCAAATGCCACTCCTATCAAAGAAGTAGAAGGTGTCATTGATTATGAAGATGTATGCTTTAGTTATAGTGATGATGAAACCGTATTGGATCATATCAATTTTCATATTGACGCAGGTAAATCAATCGCATTGGTAGGTCCAAGTGGTGGTGGGAAAACAACCATTTGTTCCTTACTTCCAAGATTTTATGATGTAAATAGCGGCAGTATTAAAATTGATGGAAAAGATGTCAGAGGGCTTTCTTTAGATAGTTTAAGGAAAGCGATTGGTATCGTACAACAAGATGTCTATCTATTCACAGGAAGCATCAAAGAAAATATCGCCTATGGTAAACCAGGGGCTCATGATGATGAAATCATAGAAGCTGCGAAAAAAGCCAATATTCATGATTTTATCATATCACTTCCGGATGGTTATGATACCTATGTAGGGGAGCGTGGAACTCGCTTAAGTGGTGGTCAAAAACAAAGAATTTCCATCGCACGAGTCTTTCTGAAAGACCCTAAGATTTTGATTTTAGATGAAGCAACCAGTGCCTTAGATAATGAAAGTGAACGTCATATCCAAAAGAGTTTGGAAGAGTTGGCTAAGAATCGAACAAGCATTACCATTGCACATCGTTTATCTACCATCCGAAATGCTGATGAAATCATCGTTATTAGCGAAAACGGTATGGAAGAGCGTGGAAGTCATGAAGCCTTAATGGAAAAGAATGGTGTCTATGCTAAGTATTATAATTTACAATTTGATGGTTTGGATTTTGATGAACAAACCAAAGAAATCATACATCGCAAATAAAAACTACCAAATCGGTAGTTTTTTTCTGATTTAGCTTTTCGCATCTTCTTCATTGACCTGTTGATGCTCCACCATCATGCTCCATTCCTTCATTTGATCTAAATCTTCTTTATCATGAACGATGATTTCCAATAACAACATCTCCTTCCCTGAAAGATATTGGACCGCAATACTGTAATAATCTTCTATTTCCTGTATGAATCCCTTTGCATGATAACGAAGATTTTCAATATCATAGGCTTCATCACAAAGGAAGCTTTCCGCAAACGTCGCATCCTCTTCAAATTCATAGGCATTGGCACGGATCATCCATTTCCAAGCCTCATCATTTTTTTGATAAGGTGCCATAAAATGAAGAGTCTGTGTTTTTTCATCATAACCTTGTTCACTACATCCATCTACCAAAATACGCCAATTGCCAAAAGGATAATGAACCATCTGTCTTCGATAACCGATATCCAAATGATCTTCCATTTCTATTCCATGTTGAATCAATACTTCCCGATCGATCGCTTCACATAATTCATGGTAAGCTTTCATTGGTAATGGCAATGTATGATCTTTTTCATATGCTGCTTCTATATAATCTATGATTTTATTTGCTATGGAATCACTGTATTCATTCATGCTACTATAAGTGAAATAGCATTCTTTCCATAATAGAGATAAGGCGCAACTACGATAATAGGTTGCTTTGAAATCAAGATCATTCCAAATAAAGAAACGTTCAGCCAATGATTCTATGTCTAAGTTTGTAAAATCCTCAATAGAGATATACCCCATAGGCGTAACAACATATCCTTCTTTTCCGATTGGTTGATAGTAATCCATCGGCCAACTGATACAAAGATTTTTCATATCTCCATGATGCTCACCAACATATCCTGCAATATCTTTTAACCATTGATAAAAATATCGATATTTTAGATTTTCAAAATCACGTTCCTCATAGTATCTTGTTGGATCACCAACTTCAAAAGAAATCGGACTATTCTTTATGATCTCATCAAAAAAGGTACAGACAAAAGCATGAAAACCGGGACCTGCTACATTTGTTTGCGCAACAATACTAACAAAACAACCCTCATAACTGCATTCGATATAACCTTCAGGGCAAATATCCATCATCAATGTCATATCATAATCTTCAATATGTACCTTGCTTTGTTCACAAACCGATTTTAAATATTCACTAAAGACCTCACGATCCTTTTCTTTTTCTAATGTACCTTCTAAAACCACTTCAATTGACATATATGTTCCTCCTCTAAAAAGGGACTGTTATTCAGTCCCTTACTCTACTGCTAATACTCGATAAACCTCTTTCGGATTGCCTTCCTGTGTATATGCTTTTTTATAATCAATGCTTGCATCATAATCATAGTCATATATCCGAATGACCGTCACCGTCATACTTGTTTTCAATTTTTCTACAGGTACCTTTGTTTCTGCATAAGTTACCTTTAAATCTATCTCATACCCTTCTACAGGTTGTTGAAGATACATGAATCCTTGCGCTTCCTTTGTTGAAATAACTTGTACATCGCTTACTTCAGGCAAGCTTTTCTTATTGTATTCATTTACAATCGTAGGATAGTTTCCATAATAATAGGAAGTAGCATATTCTTCAAAAGCACCGATATATGGGGTTGGTATAAAAGCCAGTCCACCCATATCACTTTGACTTTTTTTATTGGATAACGTGAAGAAATCATAAGCAAAGCTGACGGCAACCTGTCGTGCCTCCTCTTCCAAATCCTGATTTTCTAAAGCCGCACTAAGTTTGTTATATGCTTTGATTTGTGCCTCAGTAGGATTTAATGGTTCCACGTACTGATCATTTGCCACCATTGCTGTTTTTGTTTCATTTGTCTCATTCTCCGTCTTTTTGTCCTGATCTGATGCGGAATCATTCGAACATGCGGACATTGTAAATGTCATCATAAGCAGTGACAATACCATCATGCTTTTTCTAAACAATTTCATCCTATACCTCCAAATACCTTTAAAACTTCATTTGTTTAACGTAATCAACGATACCTTCACGATACAATCCGCCACCTTGGCTGATTTCTTTGTTTCCTCCACCTTTTAGATGGTATTCTTCGGCTATCTTGTCAAAGACCTCTTTCACATCAAAATCAATTTCCGGGTGGCTTGCGACTACAACTTGAACATTATCGTAGATCTTCGCAATAAACACAACTGCTTTTTTATCTTCTTTTGTGACATACTGTGCAAGACTTGCCAATGATTTTTGATCGATATCATCAAAGAATTCCACAATCACACGTTCTTCTCTTGTCGCCAGTTCTCGAGCAAGCATTTTATCATATTTCTGTTTCCATACAACCAAATCACGATTCAATTGTTTCACTTCATTCAACAAACGATTCACACCTGTATTGACATAAATATGGCTTACCGCAAGCTGTGTACTTGCTTCATCCAATACCTTATAACGTTTCTTCATACCATCTAGCATTTGATCTCCAACCGTATAACGGATCTTATATCCTTTTGTTGTTTTTTCAAATCCGGTAATGAATAGCATTTGCAAATAACGAAGACTTGGAACATGCATACACCCACATAAGTTATAATCCAATGCACCGATCTTAACGACACGAATATCATCATCCATATGAGGAATCAATTCTTCCTTAGATACAAATTGTTGCGCCTCATTATAACTTGGATATGTTGCTGTCACATCCAGATCATCACGAATTAGACCATTGCATAACACCTCTAATTCAAAGGCTTTTTTATCATCGAATTCTTTTAAGTCAAATTCAATATCATTTTCTTCATCACCGACATGATGAGCCAATGTTTTTACCTTATATACATTACCAAGCACTGCACTGATCAAATGTTGTGCGGTATGCACCTGACATTTACGAAAACGCTCATGCAGGTTCACGCTCATAAATACATTACCCTCTAATTTGGTATCCAATAGATGCCATAATTCTCCATCTTCAGATTTTAAAGCCTCTACATAATGATTATCGATCATACCGATATCACTCTGCATGCCTCCACTTTCCTTAAAGAAAATCGTTTCTTTAAAGGCATGCCAATACATACCGTTTTCTTCTTTTACCTTTGTTACGACAGTACCAAGCTCTGTCTTAAAACAATTATCATAAAGTTTATTGAACATAATCACGCTTCCTTTCCAAATTTTATTTTCTTTTATTTTACCACATTTTACGTCTGTTTACATAGTAAACTCATTAATTAATATGTGAAATCATGTTATTTCATGCTCTTTTCATCTATAACAAAATCATGTATAATGATATACGAGTTTAGTCAGGAGGAAGCATATGAATCAGGTAGCAGACAATTGGAAGGATTATGAGTGTATTGATGCAGGGAATGGAGAAAAATTAGAAAGATGGAAGGATGTTATCCTACGTCGTCCTGATCCACAGGTAATCTGGCCAATGGAAAAGGAAGACCAAGTTTGGAAAACACCGCATGCTCATTATCATAGAAGTAAAAGCGGTGGCGGTAATTGGGAATATAAAAAGAAATTCAAAGATAGCTGGACGATTCAATATCGTGAGCTTTGTTTCAAAGTATCTCCTACTGGCTTTAAACATACAGGCTTATTCCCTGAACAAGCCGCTAATTGGGACTTCATGATGAAAAAAATAACGGAAGCTGATAGAGAAATTCGAGTGTTAAATCTATTTGCTTATACCGGAGGCGCAACCATGGCTTGCGCAAGTGCCGGAGCAAGTGAAGTGGTTCATGTAGATGCTAGTAAAGGAATGGTCAATTGGGCCAAAGATAATATGACACTATCCCATTTACAGGATAAAAAAATCAGATTCATCGTAGATGATGTATTGAAGTTTGTACAACGTGAAAAAAGAAGAGGTAGAACCTACCATGCCATCATCATGGATCCTCCAAGCTATGGACGTGGTCCAAATGGCGAAATATGGAAGATTGAAGAACAACTATATCCACTGGTAAATGCATGTATGGATATTCTTGATGAGAACCCATTGTTCTTTCTTATCAATTCTTATACCACAGGATTTCCTGCTTCCGTCTTATATAATTTGATCAACGCAACCATCCTACGAAAACATCCAAATGGATATATTGAGGCTGGTGAAATCGGATTGCCTATCACGAGAAGCCATACCACCCTACCATGTGGGATCTATGGAAGATGGGTTCAAAAATAAATAACTACGCAGGTATTTCTACCTGCTTTTATTTTGTTTATTCCTCACTCAATGCTTCTACATTAAAGATAGTTCAGATACCTCTTTGTCATACCCGGATGTTATTCTAATGCTCATGTTTTTAATCTCATGTTATAATCCAGTGTAAATGCCATTTACGATTCTTGCATGTGGGTTTCCTTCATCATCAACACTAGTTTACTAGATGTTTGAATAAGGTTTTCTAAGTTCTTGAAGCTTCCTAGTTTTTATCTCAACTGCGGAAACAAAAGAAAAAAATAGGCACGTTCATGTGCCTATGATTCTCTTATGATACTCATCATATTTGTTGCTGAATATAGGAAACGATTTGTTCGATGATCTCCACACGATTAAATGGTGTGATCAAATAATATCCATCTATGATATCTTTGATATGATCTACGATAGCACAAGATATCTTTACTGCCAATGCACTGGCCTCTTGGCGGTTTTTCCCTTCATACAGTTGAATAATTTCATCATCCACGTCAATACCTGAAATTTCATTGTTCATATAAACGGCATTGCGATGGGAAACGATTGGAATGATACCTCCGAAGATCTTACCTTTTAATTCTTGTTTTGCGTATAAAAGGTTATCTAACGCTTGTTTGGAAAGAACTGGCTGTGTCATAAAAGCACTTACTCCTTGTGCTTCCTTATGTTTGGCTTTTTCCAATTCCGCTTTAAAATTAGTAGCATTCACATTCAAAGCTGCACAAATCAAAAAAGGTTGGGCAAAGGTTGTTTGATTCAGATCATGAATAAAGCCTGCCAATAGCTGTGAATTAAAGTTAAAGACCCCTTTGATTTGTTTACGATCCTCGGCGGGTATGGGATCTCCGGTTACTACCAGCACATTATGCACACCCTCAATGGATAACCCATATAACAAAGCTTTGGTTGCATTGATGTTACGATCTCGACAGGTCATATGTGGGATAACGTTCATATGAAGCTCTCGATGTAGCTTACTGGCCAGTAAACTACTATCCGCACGTGCACGAGCTACAGGACAATCAGCAATCGTAATGGCATCTACACCGGCAGCTTTCAAATATTGGGCATTTTCCATAAATTTAGTGATATCGCAATTACTAGGTGGGTCAAATTCTACCGCAATGATTTTTTCTCCACGTTTGATTTTTTGATGGAAGGCATCCTCATCTTTTCCTGCTATCCCTTGATCAATGTTGGGGGATTTCTGTAATTCTTTGATCTCTTGATTTTCTTCTAATGCTTTTTTGATTGCTTTGATATACTCCGGTGTAGTACCGCAACATCCTCCGATGATGGTAGCTCCATGCCCTACGATTTGTTTCATCTCATCGGCATAATAACTACGATTATCTCTGAAAAATGTTCGATTATGTAAAATGGTAGGATATCCGGAATTCGGCATGATACTGATGCGATGCTTTTTCACTGATGATCCCTGTAAGATACGATCAAGATGCATCGGTCCACAAATACAGTTCATACCGATCGCATCGACATCTACGCACGCATCCATGCTCTGTAGCAGTTTTTCACCACTGATTCCTTGTCGTGTATAGCCATCAGCACTAAGAGCAAAACTGGTTATGATATAACTATCAGGACATTTCTTTTTGATATAGGAACAAAGATGTTTTAGTTCATCATCATTATAAAAGGTTTCAAACAGGAAGTTTTTTGCACCTAAGGATAGAAAAATATCTACAATTTCTTGATATTGATCAAACAAGGAGCGATCCTTTTGTTGTGCCAAAGGACCGATATCTGCGAATACTTCTCCATGAAATTCATCACTTACCTCTTTTGCCAAGAGATATCCCTGTTGAAGGATTGTATGAATTTCTTGTGTAGAAACATCTAAATTTTGATCATTAGCGGAAAACGTATTCGTCTTGATGGCATGACAACCAGCTTCAAAATATTGTTGATGAATTTTTTTCACACGGTCTGGATGGTAGATATTGGCGAGCTCACATGGTGCATCATCTTCATAGATGGACGCATAATAAGTTCCAAAAGCTCCATCAAATAAATAATATCCTTGTTTCTGTATGATATCCTCTAACATTGAAATACCTCCTTGGCAATATCAGCACTTTGCTTCGCATCCTTTGCATAATAATCAGCATGAATACTAGCTGCATATTCCGCACTGACAACAGCTCCTCCTACCATGACCTTACATGGATGTCCACTATCATGAAGGGCTTGTATGGTAGCTTCCATAGAAGCCAAAGT
Source organism: Hoskinsella mucinilytica (assembly GCF_045223415.1). NCBI lineage: Bacteria > Bacillati > Bacillota > Erysipelotrichia > Erysipelotrichales > Erysipelotrichaceae > Hoskinsella > Hoskinsella mucinilytica. Next base: position 8,315 of record NZ_JBEQZJ010000048.1, read on the forward strand.
TGTAGTCATCAATGCACTTAAACCAATTAAATATACATCTTCTTTTATCGCTGTTTCTACAACTGTTTCTACAGCGACATCCTTTCCAAGATCAATGACCGTAAATCCATAATTTTCTAACACGACCTTCACGATATTCTTTCCGATATCATGAACATCTCCCTTAACGGTCGCTAAAATGATCTTTCCTTTTGATATACTAGCCTCACCACTTCCTCGCATAGCATTTTTGATTTCTTCAAACGCTCCTTGACTTGCGGTAGCTGCATTGATCAAACCAGGCAAATAAATTTCTTTCTTTTCATATCGATTTCCTACGATATCCAATGCCGGAATCAGTTGTTCATTGACGATGGTCAAGGCATCCATGGTTTCTAATGCCACTTTGGTTAATTGCCTCGTTTCTTCTTTCAATCCCTTACAAATAGCGTCGATCAATGTAATATCCTGATTCACTGTCGGTGTTTGCTGTTTTGGCATATCCGCATAAGCCTCTACATAATCCATACAGTCTACATCATAGCCTGCCAATACTCGATAGCTTCGTATCGCATCCATCATTACTTTTTGATTAGGATTGATGATCGGCATGGTTAGTCCTGCGGATAAAGCCATTGTAAGGAAATGCTGATTTAAAATACTTCGTTGTGGTAAACCAAAGGAAATATTACTTACACCAAGCACCGTTTGAACGCCTAGTTCATCTCGTATGGCACGTAACGTTTTTAAGGTTTCCATCGCACCACTTTGTTGCGCTGACACCGTCAAAGTCAAACAGTCTAACAAGACTCGTTGTTTTTCGATACCATAAGATGCTGCCTTGTCCACGATTCGTTTGCCTATCAAAAGACGTTGTTCACAAGTTTCAGGAATTCCATGCTCATCCAATGTTAATCCGATCACATTGGCTCCATACTTTTTGATCAATGGTAAAATCGTTTCCATACTTTTTTGTTCACCGTTACAAGAATTAACGATCGGAATTCCATTATAAATACGCAAAGCTGCTTCGATTACTTCAGGATCTGTTGAATCAATCTGTAATGGTACATCAATTACGGTTTGAAGCTCTTGAATGACTCGTACCATCATTTCTTTCTCTTGAATACCAGGTAATCCTACATTCACATCCAAAATATCAGCACCTGCTTCAACCTCTTCCATTGCAATCGCAAGAATGCCATCTAGGTTATTGCTTAATAGAGCCTCTTTCATCCTCTTGTTTCCTGTCGGATTGATACGCTCCCCGATCACATGAATATCGTTTAAGGCCTTGCAACATATTGGACTACATACATATCCTGTATCGTTATTTGATGAACTCACAGTACCGATACATACCTGTGCTTTTAACGCTTCGATAAAATCCGGTGTCGTACCACAACACCCTCCGATATAGCGAATTGGTAATTCCTCATATTGCTTCATCTCTTTCGCAAAGCTTTGTGCATCCAATCCATATTGATTACTGATCGGATCTGGTAAGCCTGCATTGGCCTTAATGATCAAAGGAAGATTTACTACGTTAGCCAAACGCTTCGCTATGGGAAAGATTTCTTGAGGACCAAGGGAACAATTGATACCGACAGCATCCACTCCTAGGCGTTGTGCTGTGATAGCGAAGCTTTCTACACTACATCCGGTAAAGGTTCTGCCATCACTTTCAAAACTCATGGTCACAAAAATAGGTAAACTACTATGTTCTTTCGCCGCAAGAATGGCTGCTTTGATTTCCATTAAATCACTCATGGTCTCAAAAACAACAAGATCTGCGCCTGCTTCTTCTCCTGCGACAATTTGTTCACGATAAATATCATAAGCTTCTTCAAAACTCAAATAGCCATTGGGTTCTAGTAGTTCTCCGATTGGTCCGATATCCAAAGCGACACGTGCTTGATCACCTACTGCCTGTTTCGCTAAGGAGATCGCCTTATGAATGATGTCCTTTACTTCATATCCACTATGTTCTAGCTTTTTTCGATTTGCGCCAAACGTATTGGCATAAATGATTTCACTGCCATGTTCCATGTAACTTTTATGAATATCGACGATGATTTGCTCATGTGTCATCATAAACACCTCAGGTGATTCCCCAGGTGCCAAACCATTTGCCTGTAGTTGGGTACCCATTGCCCCATCTAGATAGATTAATTTATTTGTTTCCACAGCTCATTCCTCCCTTTCTCAACACACAGGTTTCTTTTAAATCACAATGTTCACAACCGGTGATACGTTTTGGTTGTCTTTGATTCGATATGCCAATGATTGCCGTAACTGATTTTAATGGGATCAATAAGGAAGATTCATTGACAAATACACCTATTTTTCGTTTGGTATCCAAAGCTTCACAAAACTTTTTCTGTACCGAAATATCAAAATCTCCATAGCCACATGAGAATCGATCACTTAAATAGCGTTTTTTAACAAGATAGGATCGTCTTAGCTCTTCTTGAAATGCATCTGCCAATGCCTCAATACCTGCATTACATACGGCATCAAACACCAACATCGCTCCCATATCCTTAATCGATAAACGTTTGGTTTCTACATCAACCGCTGTACCTAATGTCAATGCCATACATATCGCTTGATCACACGTTTTTAATAGCGTATGAATATCCTTTCCGATAAGAGGAATGCCTAAAATGCTATCTCTATCCACGATATCTGTAATTTGATATACGATTTTAGGCTTTGCGAGTTGTTCTAATGTCGTTATTGCTTGTCTGATTTGTTGGTCCAATAAATCATCTGCTGTTTGACAACCAAGATAATGCAATACCTCCTGATAGGATACCTTGGGTAATGTTCGTTCCATATACATGTCCTTTCTATCAAAAAAAGCTTCCATCATAGGACGAAAGCTTCGTGTTACCACCTAATTTTGTTTCAACCTCACAGTTGAAACCTCTGCGGGTATATATCAATACCCTTGCCTGTAACGTGGCATCACGTTATGATCTAATTTATTCGATCACAAGACTCCAAGGCCATCTTCCATAAATCTAGCATGATTTCCTTTCACCGTTTTGGAAACTCTCTGTACATGCATTGCCTATGTACTCTTCTCTTCACTGTCTTTAATTTTTCTTATTTTACCATGTGCCAATATATCCGTCAATCATTGTTACAATATTTTTCAGAAAATACTGAAAACAGATACATAAAGCATATAAATCATTTTGCATGCTTTTTCCTTAACTCCTCGATCTGCTTCATACGCAATGTAACTTTTTGTTCACTTCCTTGTATCGTAGGTTGATAATAGACATGATCTTGTAAAGCCTCTGGTAAGCATTTCATATTGGTGATCTTATCTTCATAATCATGAGCATATTGATAGCCTTTTCCATAATCAAGCTCTTCCATCAATTTGGTAGGAGCATTACGAATGTGTAATGGTACCGGCTCTGCAATGCTTGTTAATGCATCTTGTTTGGCTGCTTCATAAGCAATATACAATGCATTTGATTTAGGTGCCAATGCACAATAGGTTACGGCATGTGTCAAATGAACGCTACATTCAGGCATTCCTAAATAATGACATGCCTGATAAGCAGCAATGCAGATTTCCAATGCTCTACTATCTGCCATCCCAATATCCTCACTTGCAAAACGTACGATCCTTCTTGCACAATATAATGGATCTTCACCGGCCTCCAGCATTCGTGCTAACCAATAAATAGATGCCTGTACATCGGAATTTCGCATACTTTTATGAAGTGCAGAAATGATATTATAATGTTCTTCGCCTTTTTTATCATACAATAAACTTTTTTGATTGATACATTGTTCTATGATATCCTTGGTTACATAAATTCCATCTTCCCTTTGATCACTATTCAATACGATCATTTCTAAGGTATTTAATGCGGTTCTTGCATCCCCATTAGAAAAACCTGCAATCATATACAACATATCTTCTTCCATATGAACATGATCTTCGCCAAATCCATGTTCATCCATTAGTGCATGATGAAGTAGCTCTACGATATCTTCTTTTGTTAATGGCTGTAGTACAAATACCTTACAACGAGATAATAACGCTCCATTTACCTCAAAGCTGGGATTTTCAGTTGTTGCGCCAATCAAAATGATACTTCCTTTTTCCACATAAGGTAGAAAAGCATCTTGTTGAGCTTTGTTGAAACGATGAATCTCATCAACAAATACAATGGTCTTTTCACCCAGTCTTCTGCCAACTTCAGCATCCTTCATCACTTCTTTGATTTCCTTTACACCACTGGTTACTGCCGAGAAATTAATGAATCTGGATTTTGTCTGATGGGCAATGATCATGGCTAATGTCGTTTTCCCCACTCCCGGTGGCCCCCAAAATATCATGGAGGAAACTCGATCAGCTTCTATCAATCGATATAATACCTTACCTTTTCCAATCAAATGTTTCTGTCCAACAAAGGTATCTAATGACATTGGGCGAAGTCTACTGGCTAAGGGAGCATTTCTCTCATCTTCAAATAAGGATTCCTGTTGCATCCTAACACCCTCTTTCCTCTCCATTATATCATGAAAAGAAGACACAAAGTGTCTTCCTTTTATCGTTTCCGTTTACTTCAAATAAGATGCCCATATCAAAAGTTCTCGCTCTGCGCTTTCTTTAGAATCACTTGCGTGAATAACATTATTCACTAGGCGCCATTCTTTTCCAGCTTGATCATAATCATCATGACTATATTTACCACGAATGGTATCAGGTGCAGCATCCTTCGGATTTGTTTTTCCTACCAAAGCACGAGAATAGGCAATGATATCTTCTTCTCCATCATAACTTACTAACATTGGTTGTATCGTATGTGGACCTTCATAGTAAAAGGAATTAAAAAGTTTTCCCGGGAAATCAAAATTTTTACTCATTTCATCGATGACACCTTGATAATGCTCCAATAAGGTTTTCATTACATCCATATCTACGATCAATTCTTTTGTTTTCTCAATGTGCAGACCATGTTCTTCTAAATCGTTCATAACATCCTTTGCATGCCCTGTGGCAAAAGCATCCGGTTTCAACATCATAAATGTACGTTGTTTCATATATCGATCACTCCTATTCGTTATTGTATCCTAGTTCATAGAAAAATAAAAGCCTTCTATCAAAGAAAGCTTAATTTTCCATAAATTCTCGAATCATTGGTAAGCGATTTTTGGTATCCTCATAACCCAAATCAAACCATCGTTGCAATAATTCTTTATCATGAGTATAACGTGTTACCCCATAATCTGCACTAGGTCGAAGCACAAGTGCATTTCCCTCTTTCTCTAAAGCTTGTACAATGCCCCACTGCTTTTGATAATTGATATGACGAATTTTTAAATTTTCTCGAATCTCTTTATTCCCAGGATACATCAAACGAGCAAGTTGAATTTGCCAACCTGCTGCTGGTTTTCGCACATAATTTTCTTCCTTGGTAGAAATAAATACATGTTTTTCCATTCCTTGACGAATGCTTTGTTCAATTGGGATCATATCCACCAAACCGGCATCCATATAAGTATGTCCTCGAAATTTTATTGGTCTTGTCAAAAGGAACAGAGAACAAGATGCTTTCATCAATAGCTGTTCATCTTTATCAAAATACTCTTTTGAAAAATACTCCACCTGATTGGTATCCATGTTATAAACACCAATATCTAGCTTTGTTGGATTTTTCATAAACGCATCATAATCTAAAGCCGCATGCTCTTCGATAAAACCACAAACATGCTTGATTCCGAAAAATCCACGCTCATGAATTAATGGGGATAACCCCATCGCTTTAGGATCACTGGCAGCATCTACACCTGAAATTCTCAAACGTTCTCTTTGTTTTGAAACAAATGGTAACAATACCTCAGCACCTGCACTGATTCCCGCTGTATAGGGAAACTCAATATGTTCATCTAAAAAACACTGAAGGACACCACAAGTATAAGCAGCTTTGGTTCCTCCACCTTCACAAATCAAACCTATTTTCTTACTCATTTTTACACACCTCATAGACTTCTATCATACTTTTGACGAAAAAGGTAAAGTGGAAATCAAATTTCCACCTCTCTTTTGTTGAAGATAAAGCTTATGGAATTACCATAAGCTTCTTACATCATTGGTGAAAATAAATTCAAGAACGCTCTCATAATTCTTACCGGTAGCTTCACTGCCTTGCACTCTTCTAACGTTACCTGATGACTCTTTTCTAGCATATCCAGATAATCCTGTTTCACATCCATAACGACCTTGCTCTTATAAAACCATACGCCACATTCATAATGAAGATAATAAGAACGATAATCCATATTGACCGTACCTACGATTGCCATTTTATCATCTACAACAAAGGTTTTACTATGTACAAATCCAGGAGTATATTCATAAATTTTAACACCTGCTTCGATCAAATGACGGTAATTGAATCGAGTTACTTCAAATACATACCATTTATCGGGAATATGTGGTGTTAAAATCCTTACATCTATACCATTTTTAGCCGCAAGACACAACGCTGTCTTTGTTTCGTTGTCAATTACAAGATAAGGCGTCGTTGCATAAACATACTTTGTAGCACTATTGATCATATTGATATGAGTATATTCGCCAACATTTTCTTCATCTGTCGGAGAATCACTATAAGGCTGAACATAGCCATCATCTAAACTTTCAAACTCATCAAAAGATGGTTTAAATTGGAATACATCATCCTTAATAGGTTCATCATAATCCCAAAACTGTAAGAACATTAAGGTAAGATTCCAAACAGCCTCTCCCTTGATCATGACACTGCAATCTTTCCAATGTCCGAAACGTTCTTTTTTATTGATATATTCATCTGCCAAATTGATACCGCCGGTCATACCGACCTTACCATCAATAACTAGGATCTTTCGATGATCCCTATTATTCATTTGCATCGCAAGTCGTGGTTTGATCGGATTGAATACCTTGGCTTTGATACCCAAACGATTTAAAATCTTATAATAATCGGGAGATAGGGTTGTAATACAACCTGCATCATCATAAAGCATACGAACCTCTACACCCTGCTTTACTTTTTCAATTAAAATATCCAGTATGGTATCCCACATAACACCGGGCGCAACGATAAAGTATTCAAGAAAAATAAACTTCTCCGCTTTTTTCAATTCCTCTGTCATTGCCTTAAACTTCTCTTCCCCAATTTTAAAGAACGTGGTTTCCGTATGACGATAAATGGGAAAGTATGCATTCTTCCAAATATAATTTGCCTGTTTATGCGCAATTGGATCTTCCGTTTCCAGTTCATCCATGATCTGTTGATTCTGCCAGATAATTTCTTGTACACTCTCCGCAGATTCCATATCACGCTTACGCAATTCTTTTGGTACCTTTTGTCCCCCAAACAAAAGATAGATCAAACCGCCAAATACAGGTAACGCCATGATCAACAATACCCAAGCAAGCTTATACGTCGGATTTTCATCCTTATTGATAATATATACGCTCATACAAAAACTCAAAGCAATCAATATGAAATAAATCCAGACGAAGTATTCACTCAATTGAAATACGATGCCAAAAAAGACAATAAGCTGAATCAAAATTAATACAGCAACAATAAATATTTTACTTCTAAGAACGGACAAAACCTTTTTCAAAACGGCCCCTCCTTTCTTCCTATGTGGTTCTTACCTTATTTTATTTATATAATTTACAACCATTTTGATAATACGCTCTACATTACTTTGGTCTAAGACCTTATCTTTCCCGGTACATGTACCCAATACATATAATCTACCTTCATCATCTAGTTCTCCACAACTGATGACCACTGCTTTATCGAAATGTGCCATTGCACTTTGAAACTGCATGTTCTCATCGATTTTTACAGCGTCAATTGCTTTTTTATTTGGATCGCTTTTGATGATTTCTTGTGCAAATTTTCTGTTCTGTGGTTTATACCCTAATTGAAGTGTGTTACCATTCGCAATACAATCTAAGTAAATGATATTTGGATTTTTTCCAGCTTCTTTGAACTCTTTCCCGGCGATTTCAGCACCTAGAAAACGTGATTTATTTTTATCTGTAAACAGGAATCCTACCTTTTTACGTTCATCCTTTGATAATCCTTCCGCAATTTCAAGTGCCGCAATCACAGATGCAGAATTTCTGTTATAATTTTTTGTATTTCGAATACCGTGTGTCATAAAATAAACCAAAAATATCAACAAAACAAACATAACAACAGACAGAATACTTGACATGATAGGATCCGTTACTAACTTACTACCGAAAAAAACGAATCCAAGAACAAATGCATATACTACAACAATAGGCACAAAGGTTGCGGCCATTGTTTTATTAGCAGTCTTCGTCCCATCAAATGGGAAATAAAATATTTTATGCCAGAATTTCTTCTCTGGAGTATCATATGGTACCACAATAACTGTTTTGGCAGTCTTCATATTGCCATAAAATATATCTTTTGCTTTGTTCAGCCACTTTCTTCCCTCGATCATTTTCATTTCATAACCAAATTCTGAAAAATCTTTTGTTAACTCATCAGTAAACTTACTTTTCTGTCTTGCAGAAAAACGAGTTCCTAATGTTTTGGTATATTTTTCGATACGATTATCGTTCATTATAGTTCCTCCTTCACGAATGTCTCTATTATACATGAAAATCAGGCAATTTTAAAGGTTTAACAAAAAAGTACCTGAGGGCGCAGGTACTATTGTGTTATTTCTATGATTTTTTCGAAAGGGTTGTTATATGCTTTAATATATACCAATGGTTTTCCACTTTTACTGGTAATCACACTGTCAACTCTTATAATAGGAGTATTCATTTTAATTTTCAGCAAATTAGCGAATTGAACTGGAACCAGCATTGCATTGAAACGCTGAATAACACGGCCATCTTGTAAATATGCATTTAAATCCAATAACTGTCTTAAATTATTTAATTCCGCTTCGCTGATACTGCTTCTGATAAAAAAGATTTCTTCCACACTGATTGGTTTTGAATTAAGGGTATTTAAACGCAACACGATCAGTGTCATCTCGTCTTTACTAATTTCAAGACGCTCTGGTATTTCTGGGCCTGCATCTTCAGCTTTTTTTACATTAAAATATAAAACATTAAACTCGCTAACATCTTCCTGTAATAGGGCAGATACAGGATTTTTCTTTACGAATTTTCTATCTGCTACAAATGTTCCTTTATTTTTATCTCTATAAAGAAAGCCTTCTTCTACAAGCTCATTTACTGCATTACGTACTGTCATACGGCTGGCATCAAATCTAACCGCCATTTCACGTTCGGAATCGATAGGCGAATTCGCAGGTTTATCTTCAATTTCTTGTAAAATCATCTCTTTGATCTTACGATAGATTGGAGTAGCCATATTTTCACCTTACCTTTCCTTATTTAGCGCATGAAACCGAATGACCTCCATGGTTTGATGTAATCAAGAAGCATAATTTCATCCTCTGGAATATGTCCGATTACATTTTTTCTACCATCATTTGGCATGTCTTTCAACACGATATGAAGTTCACCTTTATAACGAGAATATTCATCGTTTACGATAACAACATCTCCACGTTTTAAATCTCTTGTATTTTTAGGTGGAACACTTTCTTTGGCAAACGTCACACGTGGCATTGTGCTTCTTGCCATGTATTCACTCATATCACCACGAACAAAATGAGGATGCTCAAATAAGATTTTTTCTTCTGTAGGGTGAAGCTCTGCTTCATAATCAATCTTGAAAGTCAACAGACCTGGATCAATCTTAGACAATGTCTTTAATTCATCTTCTGTTGCATATGCATTAGCTATTATAACATCATCTACCAGTCTTGTGGCAAATAAATGTCTAGCTTGTACGTCAATTGGTAAATCACGGTGTATTTCCAAAGTACATAAGCCTTCGTTTACTGGCCAAGGTCCATAAGTTCCTTCAGCCTGTGAGCTAACGAATGCTGCTACTTTAATATTCAGATTTTTGATATCCTGACTACATTTTTCAAAGTGTTCATAACTGATTCCACTAAATCTTTGAGGATAGAAGTTATGACAAGTGATGATGTTGTCTAATTTTGGATAATGACTCATAATATTATCTAGATACTTTGTACCTAAACTTGCATTGATCTCGATTTTCAAATTTTCTTTGTTGTAACTCATTAAAGATTCTTTTAAAGAATCAAAGCCTTCGTCTAAACGAATGCCATCTGCGTGCATTTCCTTAAAGAAGGAAAGATCGTCGTATGAAACGCCTAATTTTTCAAATACAAAAGGTGCTACGTCAAGGATAACTTCCATGCCATAACTATGTGCGTGATCAATTAAATCACGAAACTCACTTAAAATTTCTTCACGTGGTTTATCTACACTCAGCAGACAAGTAAAAATTCTTTTGAATCCATATTTTGCTGCAAGTGTTACATATGCTTTGTCTTTTTCTAATGTTGAATGTTCTGGGTATAATGATATCCCTAATCTAGCCATGATAAGCCTCCTTTAGAGCACTATTCTTTTTCGTTTGTTTCTTGAATAGCTTCTACGTTTTCTTGAATTTCTTTTTTCTGATCAGTGATGTTTTTTTCGATAGCTCTCAATAACCTTGTAGCTTTCTTCTTAGCCCCACGGTTATAGAAAAATGACATAAGCTTGAAGTTAACGGATTTTGCTCCACTTGCTCCTTCAAAGCCTTCACTGTATGTCACACCGATATGTTCTTCATCTAATTGCTCTATTTCATAAGAGATATAATTCACACCGTTTTTACTTTCAAATTTAGCTGTATATTTTACAGGCGCATCAAAATCTGTAATAGTGACCTTAACAGAACCTTTACGGCCCGTTTTATTTTTCAAGGTTTTTGTATAAGAATAGCCTTTTTTTATTTGTTTTGGTCTTACATTTTTCCCAGTTGCCTGCGTGATGTCATACGCCAAAGAGGTTTCCAGTGTTCCCCAGAATTCCTCTGCTGTTACATATAATTTTTCACATACTTCCATTTGATTGTCTCCTTACTTTTTCTTTGCTGATTTCTTCAAGGGTTTTTGACTCCTTTTATCTTTATATACTAACATAAAACCACTCGCAACAACAAGTAGTCCAGCAAAACAAAGTGCAATTGTTGCAGATTCACTCACTTGTGAAGTAATCATGATAATACATCCTATACTAACTAAACATAAACCCCAGCGTGTCATAATATCACCTTTTCCTATTTTTATAATTCTATTGTACTACAATTTTTACTTTTCAGAAATCTGAAAATACATTACACTACCAATTTGTGTATCTTTGATTGTTTTTTTCGCAATTGCCATAGCATTTGCTAGATCTTCAGCATTCGTAGCAAAGCAAAGTTTGATTCCTGTCTTACCTTCATATTTGTAAGTAATACCGTCTACATTTGTTTTTTCCAATAGATCAATCAAAAATTCCTGATTTAATCCACAACTGATATAAAATTTCTTATCCATCTTGATTCTCCTTTATCTCTTTTCCTAACCTATTTTAAATGTTACTTCTTAATTTCTTTATATAAATCTACAAATTCCTGTGACAGGATCTTAAATGCTTCAGCACTCATCAGCTGATCCTCTGCATGTGTCAACAATAAAGTCATCGCTGTTGGCTCTCCACCTGCTTCTTGCTGAATTAGCTTAGCGTGGGCATGATGACCTTGCGTAAAACTTTCATTACCTTCTTCGATTTTTGCTGCCGCAACATCAAAGTTTCCTTCTTTTGCTTCCTGAATAGCTTCAATGAACAGACTTCTTGCCATTCCCACTGAAGATATAATTTCAAAACAAATCAATTCTAATCCTTCCATAAATAAGCACCTCCATAATATGCAATTAAGGAAGAAAGAACACGATCTTTCTTCCTTATTTAATTTTGTCTATATTGATTTTTATTCTTGGTTTGTATCCATACGGTTTGCAACCATAACGAATGGAATCCAGCATAGTGTAGCAACTACTAAGTTGATAGCAGCGATGACACCGGCCATGATATTACCACCTGTTGCAAGGATTGCATAGATTACTGGTGGAACTACCCAAGGAACTGTAATGAATACTGGTGGAATTAAGCCAGCTGCTGTTGCACCATAAGCGATCAATGCAAGGATAACTGGTGTAATCAACCAAGGAATGAAGTAGATTGGGTTCAATACGATTGGTAAACCAAAGATAACTGGTTCGTTGATGTTGAAGCATCCCATTGGGAAACTTAATTTAGCTACTGCTCTACTATCATCACGTTTAGAGAAGATGAAGATAGCAATCAATAATGCGATCGTACATCCTGAACCACCCATCCAAACATAAGCATCAAATGATCCACGAGTCCAAATAAACATTTTGTCAACGATATCACTTAAAGACTGTCCTGAAGCCATAGCTGCATTGTACATATCTGTGTTCTGATTTAACAATGGAATATAACCACCATCTAGAACTGGAGATAATACGTTTGGTCCGTGAAGACCGAAGAACCAGAATAACTGAACTGCAAATACGATGATAACGATTGTTAATAGACCCTGAGACAAGTTCTGGAATGGAGCCTGTACGAATTCCATGATAAGTTCTGGAAGACCATTTCCTGTAGCCATTGTACAAATCTGTTGAATAATTGCAGTTGCATAAATTGCAACAGTACCTGGAATGATAGCTGCGAATGCTTTAGATACAGCTGGTGGTACTTGTTCTGGCAATTTGATAGTAACTTTTTTGATCATCAATTTAGAGTAAATCATAACTGAAATCAAACCAGTGATCAATGCTGTAAATAGACCTTGTGCATTAGTCCATGCATATGGCAGGAATCCCCAACCACCTACACCATTCAATACAACAGCGTTATTTGCTGTATCTGCTACAACATCTAAGCCTAAGCCCTGAAGAACAGCCAATGAATCAGGTGTTACTCCTGGTAATGTGAAATTGAATGAAGCAGATTCTGCCAATACTGCGATAAATGCTGCAGTTGATACAAGACCACCTGCTAAAGGGTTTACATCATAAGATTTAGATAATGTATAACCAAATGAGAATGCAAATGCGATTGCAAGCATTGCAAGTGTTCCCCACCAAACGAAACCGTTGATTCCAATCAGCCAGCTGAATGTATCAGCGATGTGCAGATCAGGTAGATATGCGTTTGGTAAGTCACGGAAGAATACGTTCAATAATGTAGCGATTGCACCTGCCATAGTAACTGGCATGATTCCGATGAAACCATCACGAATTGCTACAAGATGTCTTTGAGAACCGATTTTTGCTGCGATAGGCACAAAATGTTTCTCCATCCATGCTGTGAATTTTTCCATTTTTTCTTTCTCCTCCTAAAAATGAAATATTTTTTTTACACTGTCCAACAAATTAGCCTATTTGTTGATTAGTGACAATGCCTGTTTCAAGACTTTCTCACCGTTCATTGTTCCATAAGATGCCATATCAATGACCTGAACAGGTTTTTCGTCTTTGACCAAGTCCTTCATCTTTTTCTCTAAGAAACGAACTTGAGGTCCTAACATAATAACGTCTGCCTTAGGTGCATTGGTAGGTGATTCTGCATCTCCCACTGCCCAGATATTAGCTTCGATGCCATCCTTAGCAGCAGCTTCCTGCATTTTCTTTACTAACATGCTAGTAGACATACCAGCAGAGCAAACAAGCAGTATATTAACCATGAGATGTCCTCCTTTCTGGTGGTCTATACCACCTCGGTACACACATATAATACACCGTCTTTTCAAATAATGCAAGCGTTTTCTTTATTTTTTTGTTATTTTTATGTGATTTGTATCCCACATTTTTTATAATTATGCTTAAAGCCCTTATTTTAAAGGGTTTTTAACACTTTTCTTTTTTTGTTATTTTTATATTTTTTTTGATATTTCTATCTAATTTTATGCTTTTTTAGTCATTTTTATGCGTTTTTTACCTAAAAAAAGTGGTATAAACCATGGTATTTTTTAAAGAAACCATCCTTTCTTTCTTCTTATTTTCACTTTATAGAAAAAGAAGATGATTTTACTCATCCTCTTCCTTAAATTGACTATTATATAGCTTCTCATAAAAACCTTTTTGTTCCATCAGGGACTCATGGGTCCCTTGTTCTACGATATCGCCGTTTTGGATGACCAAAATCAAATCAGCATTTCGAATGGTAGATAATCGATGTGCGATCACAAAGCTGGTTCTACCTTTCATCACTTTCTGCATGGCATCTTGAAGCATTCTTTCCAATCTGGTATCTACACTGCTGGTTGCTTCATCTAAAATCAAAATTGATGGATTTTTCAAAATTGCTCTTGCTATGGTCAATAACTGTTTCTCCCCTTGAGAAATATTATTGGCCTCTTCATTGATATAGGAATGATATCCATCCGGCAATGTTCTGATAAAATGATGAACATTTGCCATTTTAGCAGCTTCCACGATTTCATCATTTCTTGCATCCAGTCTACCATAACGGATATTGTCATAGATCGTTCCATGAAATAGCCAAGTATCCTGTAAAACCATACCAAACATGCTACGCAATTCTCCACGTTTCATATCTCGGATATCTACCCCATCGATCTTGATGCTTCCACCTTTCACATCATAGAAACGTAACAACAAATTGATCAAGGTTGTTTTCCCTGCACCTGTCGGTCCAACGATAGCAACCATCTGACCGCTTTTGACTTCAACATTCAGATCGTTCATCAAATTTTCTTCATTGTACCCGAATTTCACATGAGAAAAGCTTACATTACCTTTGACGGTATCTATACGCTCACATGGATTTTTTTCTGCTACTTCTTCTGTTTCATTCAACACTTCCATGATACGTCCCAATGCAGCAAACGCACTTTGAATTTGTGATGATAGATTACTTACTTGGGATAATGGATCATTTACCTGCCAGATATATCTGACAAATGCCTGTAAATTACCTACAGTAAGCTGACCATTTAATATTTTGATCGTTCCTACCACCGCAACGGTTCCTATCGTTACATAAGTAACAAAGGAATTCAATGGACCGATCGCACTGGAAACAAATTGAGCTTTACATGCATTTTTTCTAAGATTCTCATTGATCGTCTTAAATTTCTCAATACTTTCCTCTTGCTTGTTGTATAACAAGATTTCTGTATATCCTGTATACATTTCGGTAATGGTACCATTTAGATCCCCTAACACATCTTGTTGGGCACGAAATAGCTTTTGACTTCTTCTTACAACAAACTGTGTGATCAAAAGGGTAAAAGGAATGATCAAAAATGCAATCCATGCCATCATGATATTCGTTTTAAACATCATAAACAACGCCATCACGATCATCAACACGCCACTCAATACCTGAGTTACACTTTGTTGAAGAGCATTGGAAATCGCATCTATATCATTGGTGATACGACTTAAGACATCCCCATAATGATGATCATCAAAATAACGCACCGGTAATCTTCTGATCTTGCTCATCATGGCACTTCTCAAATCTCTCATAGCATTTTGTATCGCATTGGTCAGCCATATGGTACCCAAAGCCTGAGAAACGGTTTTTGCCATATAAAAACCAAATAAAATGACCATGGTCTTTAACACTTCGTTAAAATGAACCACCAAAGCACTGTCATTGGCGATGCTTGTATTTACATCATCCCATAGTTGGGTCGTGATTGCACCTTCATATCCCGGTGCTAATCCCAAAGAAACGGTTGTGATGATGATCATAAAAACGACGCCGAATAATTGCCATTTGTATGGAGCGATAAACGGCATCAGGCCTCTTACATCCTGTTTGAATTTCGATAATTTCTTATTCATGAGCAAGTTCCTCCTCACTTAATTGAGACAGGGCAATTTCATGATAGATTTCACAGTTTTTCAATAATTCTCTATGGGTTCCCATACCTACGACATTTCCCTCATTTAATACAATAATCTGATCTGCATCCATGATTGAGGAAATTCTTTGCGCAACTACCATAACGATAGATTCCTTTGTTTCTTTTTTCAATTCATGTCGTAAGAGTGCATCTGTTTTGAAATCTAAGGCACTGAAGGAATCATCAAAGATATAAATTTCCGGTTTTCTCACAATTGCTCTTGCGATAGATAGACGTTGTTTTTGTCCACCGGAAACATTGGTAGCTCCTTCTGTGATTTCTTCATCAAAGCCATGTTCCTTTTCCATAATAAAATCATATGCTTGGGCAACTTGCGCAGCATGTCTGATATCTTCCATGGTCGCATGTTCATTACCAAATCGGATATTATCCGCAATCGTACCGCTAAACAAGAACGCCTTTTGTGGAATGACACCGAGTTTGCTTCTTAGATTTTTGATATCATATTCTCTAATATCGATACCATCGATCAAGATAGCACCTTTGCTAACATCATAAAATCTAGGTATCAGATTTACCAACGTACTTTTTCCTGAGCCTGTACTTCCGATAAACGCAATGGTTTCTCCTTTTTTGGCTTCAAAACTAACATCTTTTAATACGGCTTCTTCTCCATCCGGATATACAAAGGTAACATGATCAAAGCGAATTGTTGTTTCATCCTTTGCTTGCTTGATTTCATTTGGCTGATTAACAAGTGGCATCGTATCAAATACAGCTTGAATTCGTTTGGCACTTACTTCCGCACGTGGATACATCATGAATACAGTACAAAACAGCATAATGCTAAACATCGCATGAAACAGATAATCCATGAAAGCAACCAATTGTCCTACTTGTAAGGATCCTGAAGCTATCAAATGTGCAGCTACCCAGAAAATACATAATCCGGCGATATTCATCAATAAGAAAAACACCGGTTGTGTTAAAGACATCAATTTAAACAGTTTTTTAGAGTATCCTGTAAAAGAAACATTTGTATCTTCAAAACGTTGTTGTTCGTAAGCATCATTATCAAATGCACGAATGACTCGGATCCCACTTAAATTTTCTCTTGAAATACGATTCATTCCATCTAAGGTAGATTGTTGATTCTCACTGATCGGTTTACTGTATTTCGCTACTCCATAGACCCCTAAGATAATAAAGGGTACTGTTGCCGCAATAATACCGGAAAGTGGTAAAGAAGCTCTCGCTGTCATAATAAAACTAAAAATAAACATCACAGGTGTCATCAATGCCGTTCTTAACAGTACATTGACAAACATCTGAATCTGAAATGCATCATTATTGGTTCTGGTGATCATTGAGCTGATACCAAATTGATTGAATTCATTTGAGGTAAATTTCTGTGCCTTTTCAAAAATATCATTTCTAATATCACGTGTTATATTGGTTGATATCTTAGCACAACAGTACCCTAAAAGAATCGTCATGGAAACGCCGATGATAGAGATCACCAAGATGATCAATCCCATTTGAATCAAATAACCTTCGTCGTTTCTGGCAACTCCCTCATCGATCATTTGTGCAATGATGGTAGGAATTCCCAGTTCCACCAACGCAAAGCCAAATACCGATATCACATTGATAAACACCAGCAACTTGTATTTCTTTAAATAATGCAGTATCAATCGCATATATCATCCCATCCTTTCTCTTGACATCTCGTGAAAGCTATCCTATCATAAACTATAAGGTTACCTTATAGTCAATAGGAGATTGTAATTTTATGAAAAAAGATAAGTATTTAACGGCTGGTGAATTTGCGAAGATCTGTGATATCCCAAAGCATGTGTTATTTCATTATGATGACATCGGCTTATTTCAACCGGAGCATAAAGGGGAAAATGGCTATCGCTATTATAGCTATCGTCAATATGATACGTTTGCCATCATTACCAATCTAAAGAAAATGGGTATGTCGTTACAGGATATCAAAGTTTATCTATCCAAACGTGATCCTCAACTATTCCTTTCCTTATTAAAGGATAAGTTTCAGGAAATCGATGATCTGATCGAGTATTTAAAGGGGATCTCTCACATGATGCAATGGATGGAAAATAGTACCAAGATGGCCCTTTCTCATATGGAGGATCCGATTTCCTTATGTACTTTACCCCAACAAATCTTGTTATGTAGCGATGATCTGGAAAATGCCAACAACAAATCTTTTGCTAATTTCATGCAAGAGTATATTCATTTTATTAAGGAAAATCATATTTATATGCAACAAAGTGTCGGTAATATGATCAAGGTTTCTTCCATTCAAAAGAAGGATTATTTGGATTTTTCTTATTTATATACGAATACAGATGCTCCTATCCCATCAAAAACCAGAATCAGAGCCGCAGGTGATTATGTATGTGGTTGGCATCATGGCTCTTATGATACGATTCATGAAACCTATGAACGTATGCTTTCTTATGCAATGAAACATGACATCATACTTGGAGAATTCGCTTATGAAGAATATTTAATCGCCGATATCGCCTCAAAGGATCGAAAGAGCTATGTAACCAGAATTTTAATAGAAAAAAAAAAGAGTTAGCATA
>NZ_JBEQZJ010000049.1:0-26132 GCF_045223415.1 Hoskinsella mucinilytica
CTCGTTCAGCGCTCGTATATAATACCAAACATACTTCTTCCTGTCAACGCTTTTTTAAATCTTTTTCTCGATTTTTTCAACTTTTTTGCTATGAAAACACTTACAAGAGCTATATATATAAAAAAGCGGCTTATCTAGCCGCATTTTCTGCTCTTTCTCGTACCTTTCCACAAATCGGATAGTTCGCACAAGATGGATTACATGCCTTTTCTGCCGCAATTCGTAACTGAGGTGGAACAAGTGCTGTTATCTCATCATCATCATAACCTACCACGAAGCTTTTCTCACTTATCATGATCGGTCTTTTTAAGATACTTGGATTCTTTTGTATCAAGTCTACCAGTTCTTTCATAGAAAATTCATCTAAATCTCGATTTAATTCCTGAAAAGCTTTGGACCTTGTACTAATCAGATCCTCGGTTCCATTTTCAGAACGTTGTAATAGGTATTTTATTTCTTCCTCTTTTAATAATGTTGTAAAAATATTCTTCTCAATGAATTTCATATCATTGTCCTTCAGCCATTGTTTTGCTTTTCTACAGCTAGCACAACCCGGAGATGTATATAATATGATCATATCTGAACCTCCTTTAATTTCTATGTATATTATATAGGATAGTTTCGGCTAAAGGAAGTATTTTTTTTGAAATTCCTAGAATTTACATAGAAATTACTTGTCAACTGAAAAATGAAATAGTATGATAATAAAGGAAACCACGATGAGTTTGGATAAGTAGAATCTTCCTCTATGGCAAAGAGAGCTGATGTATGGTGAAAATCAGTACAAGGGAACGATTTGAATTGGGCCTTAGGAGTGGATCATAGTATGATCGGTGTCCCCACCGTTATCGGGAAGTGACTTTCATTTAGAAAGTAAGTTGGGTGGTACCACGTCAGACAAAAGCGTCCCTTCGTTGGTGCTTTTTTTATTTATAAGGAGGAATATGATGAAACGAATGTTAAGTGGCATTAAGCCAACAGGCAGATTGACTCTAGGAAATTATATCGGAGCTATCCGCAATTTTGTGAATTACCAAAATGATTATGAGATGTATATCTTCATCGCAAACATGCATGCCATAACGGTTCCACAAGAAAAAGCAGAATTAAAAAGAAACACCAAAGATTTAATTGCTTTATACATTGCTTGTGGTCTAGATCCAGAAAAAGTCACCATCTTTTTACAGAGCGATGTTCACGAACATGCAGAGTTGGGATGGATCATGACTTGTAACTCTTATATGGGCGAGCTTCAACGAATGACCCAATATAAAGACAAAACTGCAAAAGGAGAAACAGGCATTACAGCTGGATTGTTTACCTATCCTTCTTTGATGGCAGCGGATATTTTATTATATGATGCTGATTATGTTCCGGTAGGTGTTGATCAAAAACAACATGTAGAATTAACAAGAAATTTAGCGGAACGTTTCAACCATCGTTATGGTGATACCTTTGTGGTTCCTACACCGCTTGTAGAAAAACTAGGCGCTAAAATTTTTTCACTTCAAGAACCAACGAAAAAAATGAGTAAATCAGAGACCAATCCAAAAGGAACCATCGATCTTTTAGATGAGCCAGCTGTTGCTCGTAAAAAAATCATGTCAGCTGTCACGGATTCTATTGGAATTGTTCAATATGATCCACAACAGCAACCGGGTATTTCCAACCTTCTGACCATTTTATCAAGTTTAAATGGAGAATCAATAGAAGATATCGTTATACGTTATGAAGGAAAAGGCTATGGCGACTTTAAAAAAGAAGTCGGGCAAGCTGTATTTGATTTTTTAAGCAACCTTCAAGCGAAATACAAAGAGATCACAAGCAGTGGATTAATAGAAAAAGTAATCAAAGAGGGTGATGAAAAAGCACGCTTCATCGCCAGAAAAAAAGTAAACAAGGTCAAAAAGAAAATCGGCTTAGATATCTTCTAAAAAAAACTTTCCTTCATCGGAAAGTTTTTTATTAAATCACTTTAAAATATAAACATGCAAGTACGATAATACCTAAAACGATACGATACCATCCGAATAATTTAAAGTCATGTTTTTTAATGTAACTCATCAAGAAACGAATAACCAGAATAGAAACAACAAAAGCAACTACCATACCGGTTACTAAAATACCGATTTCCATTCCACTAAACGCCAATCCGAATTTCACCATTTTCAATAAACTTGCGCCAAACATAACCGGAATTGCGAGGAAAAAAGTGAATTCCGCAGCGATCGTACGACTGACACCGATCATCAAACCACCAATGATGGTCGCTCCACTTCTACTAGTTCCCGGAAAAATAGCTGCAATCAATTGGAAGATTCCAATAATTATTGCATCTTTGTAGCTTAATTCTTGCAATGTTGTAACTCTTGCTCGTTTATTCTTATTACCATTCTCTATAATGATAAAGGCAATACCCACCAAAATCAGCATAATTGCAACAACAATAGAATTATAAAGATGTTCATCCAACCAATCATCCAATAGAATTCCTACAACAGCGGCCGGAACACATGCGACAAGAATTTTACCCCATAAATTCATAATGTCATAACGAATCAATGGTCGATTTTTATTTTTTAAATTCAAAGGGAAGATCTTGTGCCAGTATAGTAAGACAACTGCAAGGATTGCCCCTAGCTGAATCACAACCAGAAATACATTCCAGAATTCTTCAGAAACCTTCATTGGCAGAACTTCTTCAAATAGAATCATATGCCCAGTGGAACTGACTGGCAACCACTCTGTCACACCTTCAACGATTCCATATAATATAGCTTTAATAATTTCGAACATAACAGACTCCTTTTCTGATTTCTATACCATTTTATCCCAAAACTATAAAAAGTACAATCCTGTTTTTCTAACAATTTACTTACAATTATCTAAATAATCATGTACGATTTCTTTAAAGTACTTCCCTCTTACCTCATAATTCGGGAATTGGTCATAGCTACTGCAGGCTGGTGATAATAAGATCGTATCCCCTGCGCATGCAAGTTTGATTGCTTCTTCAAGCGCTTGTTTCATATCTTCTTTTTCGATTACATGAGTAAAGATATCCTGGAATTTATGTTTGGTTTCACCAAAAGAAATACAGCATTTGATTCTTTCATCATATCGTTTTAAATCATCAAAGCTAATTCCTTTATCATGTCCGCCTGCCAACAAGATGATATTTTTTTCAAAAGAAGATAGTGCCGCAGTTACTGCATGGGTGTTGGTTGCTTTACTATCGTTATAAAATTTGACACCATCTGCTTCTCCTACAAATTCCAAGCGATGTTCTACCGGTTCAAATGAGCGAATGGTCGCTTGAATATCTGGAATGCTGACACCGAGCTTATATGCCATACAGCTCGCTACCATCGCATTGCTTAAATTATAGTCACCTACGATAGGAAACATCGTTTCTTCAAATAGTAAGGTATCGTGCAAGTATACTGCACCATCTTTACGATATAGATCCACATCTGTTCTTGTCAAGGAAAAATCTATGACCGTACATGGGATATCTTTGGCATATTCCATGACCGTAGCATCATCTACATTACGTAGAAACCAATCATCTTTTTGGCAATTTTCATAAATTTTCATCTTGGAAGCATAGTAAGCATCTACACTTGGCATATAATCCAAATGATCTGGTGCTAGATTACAAACCACGCTCACGCTTGGTTCAAATTTTTCAATACCGAGTAACTGGAAATTACTCAATTCTAATGCAACATCTTTTTCTTCCGTTTCATATTCATATGCTAATTCACTTAAGGGCCAACCGATATTACCGGCGACAATTGCTTTTCCATTATGCTTCAGCATTTCATAAAGCATGGTCGTAATGGTTGTTTTTCCATTGGTCCCGGTAACTGCACCATATCGAAAACGTTTGGCATAGCGATATCCAATTTCTACTTCTGTTAGTATTTTTATCTTATGGTCCACAAAATATTTCACAAATGGGACAGTATATTTGATGCCGGGGTTTTTAACCACAAAAGCCCAACCATCATGTTTTAAGGTCTCAGGGTGGCCTTGTTCTTCTACATGTATTCCCATCGCTTTTAATGCTTCTTTTTCTTTGATTACAGACATATCTGTGATCGTTACCTCATACCCATGACGATGTAATAGCTTACTGACTGCTACACCACTTTTCGCCGCACCGATTACCAAAACCTGTTGTTTCATATCAGATCACTCCTAACCATAAACCAACTGCCGCACAAAGAAAGCCAATGCTCCAAAACATCAATACTACCTGAGTTTCTTTCATTCCACACATTTCAAAATGATGGTGGATAGGTGCCATTTTGAATACACGTTTTTTTGTCAACTTATAGCTAGTTACCTGAATTACAACAGATAATAGTTCCATAACGAAGACACCGCCAATGATGATTAGCAATAATTCTTCTTTTAAAATCATAGCAGTTGCGGCCAAAAGGCCACCTAATGCCAATGATCCGGTATCTCCCATAAAAATCTTCGCAGGATGTAAATTGAATTTCAGATAACCGATCAAGGAACCACAAACCGCCAATAAGAAAATCGCTAGATCCGTATTTTTCTGTAATAAAGCAAATACGATAAAAGGCGCAATTGCCACAAGTGAAGTTCCAGCAGATAAACCATCTAATCCATCAGTCAGATTCACGGCATTGCTTTCACATGTAAACATAAAGAAAATCAAAACAAAATATAAAAATCCTAATTGTAGTGTCATATGAACTACAGGTATTTGTATCGTTGTTTCTGCGACTTGTACATATAGAAAGTAAAAAATAACTGCCAAAACCGATTGCATGAAAAATTTCATACCTGGCTTTAGTCCATCATTATTTTTCTTAACAACGATCAAAAAATCATCAATAAAACCAATCAATGCGTATCCTAAATAGGCAAATACAACGATCAACATATTCATAGAAGTAAATGCCTTAGGGTTTAAGATCAATGTCACGATAATCGGAACCAGTACAAACACCATACCACCCATCGTTGGCGTACCACCTTTTGCTTTATGACTTGCCAAGCCTTCTTCTCGTTCCACCTGTCCGAATTTGATCTTATGTAGGAACGGGATCAGCTTTGGCATCACCAAAAGTGTGACGATCAAAGAACACCCGAACGCAAGTATATAATTTATTTCCAATGGTTTTCCTCCTCACATAATCGTTTATATACGATATCTCTATCAGAAAAGGGATAGCTATGACCATTTACGATCTGTGATGTTTCACTTCCTTTTCCAGCGATTATTATTATATCACTATTTTGTGCATATTTAACAGCATGTTTTATCGCAAAGTAGCGATTTTCAAATATTTCCACATGTGGTTTTGGAAATGTGATCATATCACTCAAAATATGATGGACTGCTTCACCTCTGGGATTATCAGCTGTAAATATCGCTATATCGCTATAATAAGCAACGATATCCCCCATGATCGCACGTTTTTTCTGGTCTCGATCCCCTCCACAACCGACAATAGTGATCACCCTTCCTGTTGCTACTTGTTTCGCAAATTCAAGTAATTGAAATAAGGCATCCGGTGTATGGGCAAAATCGATCCAAATATGATAACCAAAACCTTCTATCACTTCCATCCTGCCTGCGACTCCTTTGACCTTTTCACACACCGTTTTCAATTGTTCAAGTGGGATAGAAAGCCTTCTTGCGGCCGCAATGACGCTTGTCATATTATATACATTGATCATTCCTAATAAGGAAACATGAAACATTTGCTGTTCAATAGAAAAAGAACTATCATGATCAGACAATGCAATATCATGAATCAATAAATGTGCATCTTTACAACCTATGGTCAAGCAAGGTCCCTGATAAAGCATAGGCAATTCTCGCATTTCTTTGAGATCCTTGTTGTAAATGATGATGCCATTTTCTTTTAAATAGCGACGTAGCTTAAACTTAGTGAATCGATAATGCGTTTTGGTTATATGGTAATCTAGATGATCTTGTGTAATATTAGTATAGATAATAATATCAAATTGAATAAAACAAATGCGGTTGGCATCTATGGCATGAGAACTGACTTCCATCACGATCCCATCTAATGATAGACTTTGTGCAAGATGAAACAAATGTGCCAAAAGAAACCGTTCTGGAGTCGTATTGGCAATGGTTTGCTTTTGATCGAGATATCGTACCTCTTTGGTACCGATACGCATCATTCTTTTTCCACAAAGATTCATGACCTGCTCAAGATAAGCAGCAACACTTGTCTTTCCATTGGTCCCGGTTATCCCAATGACAGTCAGATGCTCGCAAAGATTACCATAATATAATTCTATTAAAACTTGTGAAATCGCTTCTATACTTTTTACAGTATACACATTGGGCATCTCAACTTTTTTTTCGCATAACACAACTGCACCTATTCGCAAAGCCTCTTTGATGAATTGTGTTTGTTGTAGATTGGTTACGTTCCAACATACATAAATCCAATCTTTTTTAAGCCACCTAGTATCATCACTGATTCCTTGAATGATACGAGTATCTTCACATTCAATATGAAGTAGATGAAAAAGTTTATTTAACTGAGTCGTTGCCAAGATAGATCCATACCTCCCCTTGTTCACCTAAGGTCGTCCCTGCTTCAGGCATTTGTTCCATAACAGTATCTCCTTCTCCTATGAACGTGAACGTAATACCTTCCTGTTGTACCTCTTTTTTCTTTTTTCCTACAAAGTCCTTGACCTTTACATTTTCGGTTTCCGGCCATACCAGTTTCTTCGGTATTTGATCATCAACCTTCTCCACACCAAGATATGGTAAAATATCCTCGTAACAAGCCTTTGCAATTGGCGCTATGACCGTTCCTCCATATAACACATCATTTTTCGGACTATCAGCCGCAATATATAATACGATTTTGGGATCATCGATTGGTGCTGCACTCAAAAAAGATAAGACATAATTCGAACTAGAGTAAACCCCATTTTCTGCTTTCTGTGCTGTTCCTGTTTTTCCTCCGATTTTATAGCCTTCCATATAGGCAGGCTTACCTCCACCATTGGCAACCACACTTTCCAAAGCATAGCGCATCTTTTTACTTGTATCCTCTGATATTACTTTTCTGTTTACGGTCGGTTTCTGTTCCATGATAACTTCATCACTGATAGGATCATTTACGCTTTTTGTGATATAGGGCTTATATAAGGTACCGCCATTGACGATAGCCGAAAATGCTGTTACCAACTGAATTGGTGTGACACTCAATCCCTGTCCAAAAGCCACGGTTGCCTGTTCTACTTCTCCCATTGCTTCTTTTTTAAACATGATTCCTGAACTTTCTCCCGGAAGATCGATTCCTGTTTTTTCTCCGAAGCCAAACTTTTTCACATATTCAAATTCATTATCCAATCCCATTCTTCTCGAAATTTCCACAAAGCCCGGATTGGAGGAATTTTCTAATACTTGTAGGAAAGTTTGTAGACCATGACCTCCTGCTTTCCAAGACTTGATCCTTGCACCGCCTACCATCTCATAACCATGATCCATATACGTATCTTTAAACATATCAAACAGGTTTAATTCCAGTGCAGAGGCAAAGGTCACTGATTTAAATGTTGAACCAGGCTCATAGCTCATCCAGATCGGCAAGTTACGATTATAAACATCACTGGAATAGTCTTGATAATGATTAGGATCAAAATCAGGCTTACTCACCATAGCCAACACTTCCCCGGTATTAGGATCCATTGCCAAAGCCAAGGCACTTTTCGGACTGTATTTTTTTACTAGATTGTTAATTTCTCGTTCAAGGATATCCTGTATGTTAGAGTCAATGGTCAATTTGACATTCATACCTCTTCCTGGTGCTTCATAATTTTCCTGGTATAGTTCTACATTATGTCCCTTTGCGTCAAAAGGTATATGAAGTGCACCACTTTTCGCTGTTAAAATTTCATCATATTGTAGTTCTAATCCCGCAAGCCCTTGGTTATCGATTCCGGTAAACCCCAAAACTTGAGCCAGATAATTGTTATTGGGATAATTACGTAAACTATCTTGTACCAGATAGACTCCATCAAGATCCATTTCTTCTAATTTTCTAGCTTTATCATCACTGATCAATCGTCCTTCCGGTTGAATCTTTTGCGTAGATACATGCTTAGATATGGTTTCTTTGATCTTTGCTTTATCAGCTTCCAGCACTTCGCTAAGCTTTTCTGCTGTTTGATCAGCATCTTTGATTTGAGCTGGTACAACCATAACGCTTGTACTAGGGATATCATGAGCCAGCACTTTCCCATTTTTATCCAAAATAGAACCACGAAGTCCGGCAACGGTAAAATCACGTTCCCATAAGGAGAGAGCCTTTTCCATAATATCTTCATGATGAAAAATCTGTTCATATCCAAGTTTTCCTAAAATACAGCCAAAAATCATGATCGTACATAGAAAAATGACCGTGATTCTTTTTTTCACTTTACCTCGTAGCATGTTATACACCTCATAATCAGTGTATGACCAACAAGAAAAAAGCAGAACATGCTTATGTAATGTGGTTCAAATGATACAAAAAAGAGATATTCATAATACAGAATACCCCTTTCTGATATATTGACTCATCGCTCTTCCAAAATGAAATCCGAATGTCTAATCACAATGAATCATCCATCAATGATATCTTGGTCTATCATAAGTCAGATACCTAAAAACATACATCATTCAAAATTCAATCTATGCATACATATAAAGGAACGAATGCCGCAACTTTCATCATACTATTTATCTTCGATAGCAAACGATTGTGTGATTATCGGTGAACTAGCTTCTATGACCGCTTTACCACAATACTCAATTCGTTGTCTTTATTTGATTGATTCCATTTCAATATTAGACATTTACATTATTTTAGTTTTACTGTAATCTCGCTATCTGCATTGATAGCTTGTCCTTTTTTCACGCTTTGTTGGTAGACAGCTCCACTACCTTCCATCTGAATTTGAATCCCGGTTAATTTCCAGAAGGCTGTCACATCTTTCATGGTCCATCCACTCATATCCGGCATGGTAATTTTGGTACCATCCGTTAATAAGAAAATATTTTGACCACTGATGATTGCTTCCTCAGATGCGGGATATTGAGAGATGACACTGGTACCATTACCGATGATCACTTTATCTACACTCATGCTCTTTAATTTATTCTCTGCATAATCCAAAGAATGATTAACTAAAGATGGCATGGTATATTCTTCATAGTGATTCGTTTTCTTTTCACTGTTGGCATTTGAAGAAGCTCCGGTAATACCTTGAGCAGTTAAAATTTCACGCATTGCATCTTTAAAATATTCACGGCTGAAATTGGTATAATCGCCGCCTTCAAATGCATAGTATACCATGACTTGAGGATCATCTGCAGGCGCCGCTGCCATGACAGAGATGGTCCATCTACCACCAACATAGCCTTTAGAAGATGAAATCTCACCGGTACCAGTTTTCGCAATGACATCGACATCATCCATTTTAAATACCGTACCTGTACCTTCATCCACTACCTGTTTCATTAGTTTTTTCATATACTGACTGGTTTCTTTGGAAATCGGTGTTCCTACTTGCTGTGGTTCATATTGTTCGATCACCTTATGAGAATTACTATCCTCAATACGATCAACAACATATGGTCGCATCATTTTTCCATCATTTAAAATGGCAGTATATCCTTGTACCATTTGAAGCGCCGTTACATTGATACTTTGTCCAAAGCCGGTAGATAATTTTTCTGCAGCATAATTAAAATTAATATTTCCTGTTGGATTTTCTATAAACGGAATATCTACGCTTTTTAAAAAGCCAAACTTATCCAAATAATTACGATAGATATCCGGTGTAATATAATTGGTCAATAATTCACAAATCGCAATATTACTGGAAATTGCAAAACCTTTATCAAAAGAAAGTACGCCATGGGTTTTCCCTTCCGCATCTTTGATCGGGCTAGTGATAGCTTCACTTTGAGAACTCACACGTATGATTTTTCCATCTTGTGTTTCAGAAAAATAAAACACATTTGCGGTATAGTCTTTATTATATGGATATTTCCCACTATCTAAAGTTGCCGAATAGGTAAATCCTTTCATAACGGATCCCGGTTCATAAATGGATGTATTATAATCCGCATAGTTTTCCAAGTCATTACGTGTATTTAAATCAAAGGAAGGATAACTGGTCCATCCTAAGATCTTCCCTGTTTTAACTTCTACTGCAAGCGCCCATCCTTTTGTGACCTTGCCAGGAAACTTCATCGTTTTCTGCATTAAATTTTCCAAAGCAAGTTGCGCATTTTGATCAATGGTTAAAACCACATCATTCCCATCTTGCTTATATTTATTTGTGTAACTGGTTCCTGGTAACGTATTGCCATTCTTATCAATTTTACTGACAACTTCTCCATCGCTACCGGTAAGCTGTTCATTCATAGTGCCTTCCAAGCCCATTTTACCCAAAATCTTCTTTTGTTCTTCATCATATTGTGCATATCCGATCAAACTACTCGCAAAATAACTATTTGGATATTTACGTTCCACTGTCATGGTAAATTCTATCCCAGGAAGATCAAGTGCTTCAATGCTCTCCTTAACGGTAGGGCTGAGTTTTTTTCCTTTGGTTCCCAACTCTGTTTGATATTTCCCTGCCGCTTTCGCATCACTCAACTTATTCTTGACATCACTTTCTTCCATACCAAGTTTTTCACTTAAAAGTTTTGCCGTATGATCGATATCCGTTACATAAGCAGGAACATCACCGATTCCTTTTCTGCTTTCATCTAAATAGGCAATCAACGTATAAGTATTTTCATCTGTCGCAATGATTTCGCCATTGCGATCATAGATGGTTCCTCTGCTTGCCGTTACGGTTGAAGTTTTTGTTTCATTCCCATACGTTTCTTTATAAGCAATGATATCTTGACCACTTCTTAAATGCGTATGTGTAACCACAGTAAAAAGGACATTGGACACAAGGATGAATGTCACAAGTCCCATGATGATAGCCATAGATAATAATGTACGCTTGCTTCTTCTTGGATTCACTTATACCACACCTTGCTTATCAACATCATTCTTTGTTTCCGTCGATGACAGTTACATTATCTTGGTTCGTTTTCAGATTTTCTTTCTCTGCGACCTTCATGATATTTTCTCTACTTTGTAAATTGGTCACAGTCGTTTCCAAATCTGCTACTTTTTCTTCTAATTCCTTTTGATTTTGTTCCAGCTTGGTCTTTTGTACAGATAAGCTGTAGTTATAGCTTTGAAGACCATATTTTGCACCTAAAAAGACCAGTATTGCTACTGTAAACATTAAAGTTGCCAAACCTTCAATTCTTAATTTTCTTTTTCTTTTCACGATTTTTGCTTTTGCCATTTCTTGTTCACCCTACCTGACTCTTTCTATTATTCTTAATTTCGCACTATGGCTTCTATTATTTTCTTCTAATTCTTCTTCGCTTGCGATGATCGGTTTTCGATTGACCAATCGATATGGCGCTTCCTCAATCTCACTTGGAAGAAGTGGAATTCTTTTATCAATTTGTGGTCCCTTGCTTCTTGAGGCAAAAGTTTCTTTCACAATACGATCCTCTAATGATTGAAAGCTGATGACTGCTAATCTTCCGTTTGGCATCAACAGATCCAAAGCATCTTCTAATACGATTTGTAATTCTCTTAACTCATCGTTGACCGCAATACGAATTGCTTGAAACACCTTTTTCGCCGGATGTCCTTTTTTATTTAACACTTTGCTAGGTAATGCTGATTTAATTACATCTACCAATTCAAAGGTCGTATCGATTGGTTTTACCGCTCTTGCTTGTTCTATTTTTCTTGCGATTTGTTTGGAAAAGGATTCTTCTCCATATTGATAGAAAATGCGAACCAATTCATGATAATCCCATGTATTTACGATTGTCCAAGCACTGATTTCTTGTGATTGATCCATACGCATATCCAAAGGAGCATCGAAACGATAACTAAATCCTCGTTGTGCTTCATCAAATTGTGGACTGGATACACCTAAATCTAATACCATCCCTGAAATAGAGGTGATACCATATTTCGTCAATTCTTTTTTCAATTGTGAAAAACGGTTGTGAATAAGTGTAAAGTTATCCCCAATCTTTGATAAACGTTCTCTTGATTCCGCTATGGCACTTTCATCACGATCAAAAGCGTATAAATGCCCATTCGGTATTCTTTTCAGTATTTCTGAACTATGGCCGCCTCGTCCTAGCGTACCATCCACATAAATACCATCAGATTGAATATGTAATCCCTCAATGCTTTCCATCAATAACACACTGTAGTGTTTCATTACATCAAAAACTCCGTAAGGTTTTCAGCGATTTCTTCAAAAGAATCGCTTCCTTCTTCTTCTACAGGTTCCCAGGCTTCTTTTGCCCAGATTTCTACATGGTTTGCGGCACCGATGATACAGCATTCCTTTTGAATGGATGCGATCTTGATGAGGGATGCGGGAAGTAAGATCCTTCCCTGATTGTCAATATCACATTCAGCAGCTTTGCTCGTCATCATACGGACGAACATACGAGCATCTTTCTTGGTAGAAGGTAATTGCATGAGCTGTTCATAAATCTTTTCCCATTGTTCCTTGGTATACACAGCTAGACAACCATCTAATCCACGTGTCACGATCACATGCTCACCTAGTTCCTCACGAAACTTTGCAGGAATGATGATACGCCCCTTCTTATCAATATTGTGTGCGTACTCACCCATGAACATGCGATTCACCTCCACTTTCTACCACTTTCTGCTACTAATCACCACCATTATACCTCTTTTCATTATCTTTGTATAGAAAAAATGCAAATTTTTTCAATTAACATTTTTTACCAATTTTCCCTTTCTTTTTCGCTTTTCTCTCAAAAAAAGCGAGAACCTGATAAAGTTCTCGCTTCATTCCCATGATTGTGTACAACACTTTTCCAACTCATGTTGAATATATGGTGCATCATCGTCATTTAATAGTGCTATTAAGGTATCTCCTGTATGGAGCATTGTACTACCTTTTGGTATGATTTCCTTGCCTTGTCGTTCAATACTGATGATCAAACATTTATTGGGCCATTTTACATCTTTGATTGCTTGATCACAAATAGGAGAACCTAGTTGAACCACACATTGTACGATATGTTTTTCTCCACCGAAAGCATCTGGATTTACGCCGTTTTTTATCAACAAGCGATGCAATAAGCTTTCATATATCGGCTCACAACGCAACAAGGAAGCACATAGATATGCAACCAAAGAAACAATGGCAAGTGGTAGTAAATGAGTTAGTGTTCCTGACATTTCCGCAATCAATATGATACCGGTAATCGGTGCTCGTACAATTGCCGCAAAAGCTCCTGCCATCGCCATAATGATGAAATTGGTAAGAAATCGTTCTGGAAAACCAAACATCTGAATTGCGATGCTTCCAAAAATCGCTCCTACAAAGCTTCCTAATACCAGCAATGGAAAAAAGATACCACCAGGTGCCCCAGAACCAAAACTAATCAAGGAAAAAGCAAACTTACATACCAGAAGCAATAACAAAGTTTCGATTACAAAGTTATGTCCTTCACTCAGCATCTCGATCATGCGATGTCCACTCCCCAATACCTCTGGTAAACAATATGCCAAACATCCGGCTATCAATAGCGGTATCATCACACCATATCCTGAAAGATTCCATTTTCTAAACAACGCTTGTACTTTCATAGTTGCCTTATTATAAAGCACACCACCCAATCCACATAACATACCAAGCAATAAGATCATGCCATAATAAGACAATGGTAAGGTTTCCTCTACTACAAAATGAAAGGCAGGCGATAAACCGAAGACATTCCTTGAAATAAAATCCCCGGTAACCGAAGCACACATCACACTGATCAACACCGATACACTGAAGTTTTTATGAATTTCTTCTAATGCAAACATCACACCAGCAAGCGGAGCATTAAACGCCGCTGATAAACCCGCTGCTGCCCCACATGTCAACAATAAGCGCTCCTCCATTTTTACCTTATGAAAAATTTTGGAGATCCCCTTTCCTGCCATGGCACCTAATTGGATACTTGGTCCCTCTCTTCCAAGTGATAAACCACCGCAAGCACATAATAGACCGCCTGTGATCTTCGCCAATAACACTCGATACCATTTCTGATCGATGAACGACATCATTTCCCCTTCTACTTGAGGAATACCGCTTCCAGAGATCAATGGTTCCACTTTTAATAACCATGCTACCATAAAGCCTATGATGATCAAAACAACAAACCATCCGACAAGATACCATAGATTCTTTTGGATCATCGTCGTCACCCAGGTGATTCCCTCTTCTGCATAGCCTAAAAGAATGCGATAGACCACTGCAATCAAGCCTGCAATCAGACCTGTTGCGATCCCCTCTAGGATCAACATATATTTAAAATGGTCTGCAGTATTCAAAACATGCATGGTCGAACCCCTTTTTGTTTTCATAACATCCCTCTTTCTTATCATGATCCTTTCAACTTTCACTCGATTTTGCTATCGATCAAAACAATGACATCTGATTTTCATCTTGAAGTCCATCCAATACTCCCATAGATTCTAGCTTTTTGATGAGCGTTCCGCTCAAAGAAGTACGACGCCCTAAATCTTCTTTGGAAAGGAATGGTCCATTCTTTCTTGCTTCTACTACGGTATCCGCAACACTTTCTCCCAACCCATCAATGCTGGTAAATGGAGGAATGATTCGTTTTGGATCTTGTGGATCTACAATGAATTCTTTTGAGGTAGATGTCATCAGATTGATATTCTCAAAATAATACCCTCTTAATACCATCTCCAAAGCAAGTTCCAATGTATTATAAGTATCCTTATCTTTCTTTGTTACATCTCGTTTTGTCTCATTATTTTTCATCATATCATTGATATCTGCCATTCTCTGTCGAATCGCATTTTCTCCCTTGATCATGGTTTCGATATCATAAGCATCACAACGAATAGAAAAGAACATACAGTAATAATACAGTGGCTGATGAACCTTGAACCAGGCAATACGAATTGCCATCATGACATAAGCAACCGCATGCGCCTTAGGAAACATATATTTGATCTTTCTACAAGAATCGATATACCAATCTTCTACACCATTGGCCTTCATATCCGGCAACCATTCCTCTTTTAATCCCTTACCTTTACGAACTGATTCCATGATCGTAAAGGCAAGCTTTGGTTTCAATCCCTTATGAAGCAAATAAACCATGATGTCATCTCGACATCCAATCACGCTCTTCAATGTACAAATTCCGTTATCGATCAAATCCTTCGCATTGCCCAACCATACATCGGTTCCATGACTCAAACCTGAAATCTTTAAAAGTTCATCAAAGGTAGTAGGTCTTGTTAATTCCAAAATTCCCCTTACAAAAGGTGTACCAAATTCTGGCAATCCTGCAGCTCCGGTGACTTCATCATAACGACTGGTATCACAATGTAGTGCTTCCACACTTGAAAATAAGCTCATTGTTTCAGGATCATTCATCGGTATCGTACGTACATCAATTCCACTCATACGCTCTAACATCTTCATTGCTGTCGGATCCACATGCCCCAAAATATCAAATTTCAAAATATTATCATGAATCTGATGGAAATCAAAATGAGTTGTTTTCCATTCCGCAAATGGATTGTTAGCGGGATATTGCACAGGTGTAAAATCATGAACATCCATATCCAAAGGAACCACGACAATACCACCCGGATGCTGTCCTGTAGTACGTTTGACACCTTCACATCCCTTTGCCAATCGAAGTACTTGTGCATTTCGCATACTACCTTCTATTCCCATTTCCTCTTCATAACCCTTCACATATCCGAATGCTGTTTGCGTTGCGACAGTACCAATGGTGCCTGCACGATAAACATGACTTTCTCCAAATACCTCTTTGGTGTAAGCATGGGCATTGGGTTGATAGTCTCCGGAAAAGTTCAAGTCAATATCGGGTACCTTATCTCCTTCAAACCCAAGGAAGGTTTCAAAGGGGATATCATGTCCATCACCACGAATGATTTCTCCACAATTCGGACATTCCATATCCGGTAAGTCATATCCATTTAATACACTACCATCCGTAAAGAAATTTACATAATGACATTTCGGACACACATAGTGAGGGGACAAGGGATTTACCTCCGTGATTTCCGACATGGTCGCTACAAAGCTGGAACCTACGGAACCTCGACTACCTACCAAGTAGCCATCATTCAATGATTTTTTCACCAAAAGATGTGAGATATAGTAAACCACATAATAACCTGCGCCGATGATACTATCTAGTTCTCTTACCAGACGTTTTTCCACAATTTCCGGTAAGATCGGTCCATATTTCTTATGCGCATTTTCAAAACATATTTCACGAAGCTTTTGATCTGAGCCTTCGATATCAGGTGGGTATAAGGCATCCTTTACCGGTCTTAATATCGCAATTTGATCGGCAATGGCTCTTGTATTTTTTATGACAATATCCTGCGCACATTGTCTTCCCAGCCATTCAAATTCATCTAACATCTCTTGTGTCGTTCTTAGATGCTGATCCGGTCCTTTGAATCTTCTACGCTTTTCCTGGTTGTATAAATATAAAGGATGACGTCCTCCTCCAATAGCCTGGGAATTGATATAAATATCTCTTGTCATTTTTTCTTCAGGATGCACATAATGGGCATCACTGGTAGCGACTATGGTTTTCCCTAATTGATCTGCCATATCTACGATAGCCATGATGACTTCTTTTAGACGCTCTTCGCTTTCGATCGAATTTTGATCGATCAAGAATCGATAATTGGCCAATGGTTGAAGTTCAATATAGTCATAAAACTGCATAACTCGCCTCAAATCATCTTCACTTCCCGTTCTCGCCATGTCAAAAACCTCTCCATTGACACAACTAGAACCGATCAATAAATTCCCATTTACTCGCCGTTTTTCGATTTCTTTACGAATGATTCTTGGTTCCGCAACGATATTAGCACTGCTTTTGTGATTATAGCTTAAATATTCTGTATGGGATAGGGTGATCAATTCAAATAATTCTTTCATTCCCGCCATGTTTTTCACAAGGATCGTAACATGCTTATCACGCACCTTGTTGAAACATTGGATATCTTGCATATCCTGAAGATCTTTTAACGTAGGAATATGCTTTAATTCATTCAACATATGCATAAAAACTTGAGCCAAAACATTCGCATCATAATCCGCACGGTGGGCTCCTCCACCTTCTTCGTAAGCAATGCCGAATTGTCTAGCTAAGTTTCCTAAACGATAGGCCTTTCGATCATACATGGTTCTTGCCAAATCCAAGGTATCTACGACCGGATTCATCAATGGCTTTCTACCGATTCGTTTCAATGCTTCATTCAAGAAACCATAGTCAAAGGTCGCATTGTGTGCTACCAAGATACGATCACCGATAAAGTCCAGTATTTCATCTACACACTCTTCGAAAGATTTGGCATTTCGCACATGTTCTTCGCTAATACTGGTAAGCTCTGTAGTAAATGCACTCAATGGAACCGGTGGCTTGATAAACATCTGTAAGGAACGTACACATTCTCGATTTTTTACAATTTGCGCACCAAATTCAATGATGTGATCAAAACGTGGAGATAGCCCGGTGGTCTCAAGGTCATAGACACAGTATTCGCCTTCCTCCAACTTGGTATCATCTGCATTTCTTACGATACGAAGGATGGGATCCACCATATTCATTTCTACGCCATATAAGATCTTCATAGGATGCTCAGGGTCTCTTCCCTTATTAATGCCATCCACACAGGTTTGTGCTGTTGGGAATGCCTGAACGACACGATGGTCGGTTAATGCAATTGCATCCATTCCCCACTCATTTGCTGTTTTAATGTATTCCGTGATATCACAAACACCATCCATTTCGGATAGCTTTGTATGTACATGCAACTCTACACGTTTTTCTTCTGCTTCATCTACTCGTTTGACCTCTTGGATCTTTTCAATCACATGAGGCATAAATACAAGTTCACGACTATACATGTCATACTCGACATTACCATAAGCAATGACACTATCCCCAACCTTGATTTCATTTAGAACCTCTTTGGTAACAGCTCCTCGTTCAAAACGCTTCATGATGATTGCATCATCACTATCCGCAATCCATAGCGTCATGATATCTTTTCCATTACGCAAGGTTCGTACTTCTGTTTCAAAGATCTTGCCTTTGATTTTGATATCATGGCATTCTTCATTAATGTCATGTATTGAAAAAGGCACATACATATCTAATCCTTTTTTTCCTTTTGGTTTAAAATTGTAATTCTTTTTTTCCTCAAAAGTTTGAACCGGACGAGGTGCTTCTTCCTTCACCTTTATGGTAGGTATGCTTTGATTCAACACCATTTCCTCTACATGTATTTCTAACTTTAATCCAACATCAGATAAAAAATCTTGTACCAAATGTTTATTTTGAATCGCCTTATCACGTTCTAACTCATCTGCGATATGATAAATAAGATAGTGATCCTCTAAAGAGGGCAAACTATCCGCAAAAATACGTAAAGCAGGATATCGTTCTACATAATAACGAATATAGTCACTCACGTTTACCAAGGTACTTTGGGTATCGGTTGCACTTATTTTGACCTCTACCTGACAACGTGTGATCTTTGCCAAACGCATACAAAAAACATTCCACACATCAAATGGTAAGACTTGTTTTAACGACAACTCCATATGAATACGGTGGGAATTTTTATAATACACAGGTTTCATCACAAAAGACCCATCTTCAAAATATTGAAGATCAGGATGATCCTGTTCCATCCTTTTTACTAAATCCACTAATTTCAGTTCCATAAGATTCCTCATTTCCACTTCCATTATGATACCATTTTTCAGGGATAAAAAAAAGGAAAAACCCATAGATTTCTTTTCCTGAAATCTTGATTTATCCTTGATCAAAACTTAATGCCGCTTCACATGCTTTTCTTATTGCACGTGAGCTGATGGTAGCACCACTGATCTCATCTACATCGATACGATTTTGTTGAAGCATCTGTTCTGTGATTTTTTCTGCTTCTTTTCCCAACCCATGCTCATGTGTCATCAGATCTATGGATCGTAGCCTCCCATCCTTCACTTGAACGGAAACAACCACCTTGACTAACCCCGTTTGACATGTCCCCATATAGTTACCGTCTTCGATCTTTGATAGATCAACGCTTTGAAATGTTAATGCATCACTCATCTCTTGTGTTTCTTTCATTTTGGAAAACATAAAGCCGATCAAAAGCACGATTACAACACATAATCCTAATAGAAGCTTTTTCATACCTTACCCCAATCAATGATCTGTTGGATGTTGGTTTCATCCCAAAGCTCGTACACCTTCTTTTTATCAATTTTCTCTAATAACTTCTTCTCTTTATTTACCATCGCAATGATCTTTTGCTCAAAAAATCCCATTTCAGGAAAATTCAAGACACCACCGACACCTATGATCATGCTTAATTTTTTCGTAGCCTCATTTAAATGATCCTGCGCCGTTTTGTAGGCATCATCCTTATTTAATCCTACAAGACATAACGCCATATTAGGATGCGAGGAGTTTTTTATATATTGCACCATTGCTTTATTCATACCTCCCATATACACCGCACAAACGCATAGAATTTTTTCATATGCATCATCTTGAGCTGTTTCATCGATAGATTTCACATCTGCATGCCATTGATCTGCGAATCGCTCTGCGATTTGTTTAGCACTCCCATGTTTGGAATAATATCGTATCAAAACATTCATTTTACATACCTCAACGATCCGATCAGCATCTTTAATTGCTCTTGGATCAACCTTTCTTGTTGTTTTCCTTTTACTTGTTCTTTGATGATTCGATCGATCAGACCATATACACCACACCAAATACATTGTGCTCTTCGCTCTACATTCTCACAAATATAGATTCCTTGACGCTTTCCTTCTTCAATTTGCCCGCAAAGCATTTGTATACTTGATCTTTCTTGAGAAAGTCCTTCTTTCAACATCTGCGTTTGCGCAGCTATGGAAGGATATTTTGCATTCATTAAGATGGAATATAGCTCCTGTCTTTCCAGCATTCCTTTGATATAGGCGTAAAACATTGCATAGATCGTTTCATCCAGTGTTAACCCTTGCGTATTTGTTTGTCTTAGAATCGCCAAGATATCTTGGTAACCATCTGATACGATTGCCTTCATCAAAGCTTCCTTATTAGCAAAATAATGATATAAAATACCCGGCGTCATATGAATACGATCTGCCAATTTTCTCATAGACAGGGTTTCTAGCCCTTGTTCTATCATCAATTTTTTTGCTTCTTCAAGGATTTCATATCTTCTTTTTTCTATCTGTTCTTCATCTTTGATCCGCATAACATCACTCCTATGTTTATAAATTAAACAGTGTTCAATTTATAAACAGTATACCATGATTTTCTATTCTGTCAACATAAATCAAAAAAAAGAATGCATTTTCAGCATTCTTCCTTATCAAATCGTAAGAGGATAGAAATCAACAATATTCCTGCACATAAGCTAAACATACAAAGGATCCATTCCCCTTTCAAAGGCAATCCGGGTAGAATTTCAAATACAGAACCTATGACAAAACCAAAAATCACCAAGTAGGTAGCTTGTGTATAGCGTTTCATCAGCATTTCCAACAATTTTGTCGTTGAAATGATACCAAGCATCAATCCGATACCAAGCGGAATCAAAAAGGGTAAATAACATTCGGATATGGCATGCATGGTCGTATCATACATTCCCAGAAGCAATAACATATAAGACACGCTAATGCCAGGTAAAACAAGTGCTATGGCGCTTACAAACCCGGCAATGATCAACCATAAGATCTGTACAAGGCTTTGTTGGTCTTGTTGAAAGTTAAAACTTTGAAGCTTTGTTAGTAAGAAAACAGTCAATACACCAAGAAAAGGCAAGAAAATAACGTTAAAATGGAATCGATGAACATTCGCTTTTTTCAATATCAAAGGAACGCCTCCCAAAACAATTCCAATAAAAAAATAAAGCATTGGCCGAGTCCATAATGCGATTGCCGTTAGGATAGGATTCGCAAACAGCACCATTCCCATCAAACCTCCAAGACTAAAAAGAAGTAAGAAAAGAATATGCTTCTTAGTATCTTTGCGAAAGGAACTGACCGCAGTGATCAATCGATCATAGATTCCCAATATCATTGCCATGCTACCACCGCTTACACCCGGTACCAGCATCGTGCTTCCCACAAAAAGACCTTTGATCAAAGTCATAAACCAATCCTTCATCATCATACCTCCATCCATATCATATGAATAATTGATTGCATTATACAGGAAGCATTCCATCTTCACAATGCTTTTATGTATCCTTAACCGATTCTTAACATTTATGTTTCTATCGCTTCTTAACCGGAGAATATATTTCAGTTATAAAATCCTTTTCTTCCACTTGTGTTGGATCTGTGACATAGACATCAAAAGGTGCATCCACATATGTATACCCTTCCACTTCCATCCACTCTCGCTGTCTTGCGTATATGGATGTGATTTGATCATAGGATCCATATAACTTAGATTTCAAACAAAGTCCTGGTGAAAAATCTTTTGTCCCTGTTGCGTACTCTTTTACCGGCAATAAAAACTCCATATCGTATCCATCTTTTTCATAGGTGCTATGATAAATGGTGATCGGAGGTTTTATCACACTCAAATGAAGTACTTGACTTTTTTCATATAAAGCATAAATAATAGCGCCGTATCCTTGATCACAATCCTGTTTTGTCATTCTTCTTCGATCTGATAATACATACATTGTTTCTACTTCCACAAGTTCTACTTCGATATCTTCTAAGTATGATAACATCGATTTTCCTTGTTTCATAGAAGTGATATCCTGTTCCATCTGGTCCATGGTTAAAAGTAAGCGATCGCTTTTTTCTTGTAATTCTTTTTTCTTGTGTTGCATTGCGTTGATAAAACAATCTTGGGAACCATTGGAATGTATAAGCAACTGCTTGATTTCATCCAAAGAAAATGCGTATCCTTTTAAACGATCGATCAATAGCATCTGTTTCATTTGATCAATGGTATAGTAACGATAACCACTGGATGCATTGATCTTTGCCGGGTATAACAACCCTATTTTTTCATAATAACGAAGCGTTTTGGTAGAAACCTTACATATTTTTGAAAATTCACCAATAGATAACATGAGCTGACCTCCTTAACAAGGATATACTTAGCGTAAAGGATTTAGAAAATTTATGCAAGAAAAAAGTACGTAACAGGACGTACTTACATACTTAACACAATACTTACTACATAGGATAATAGGATCAATACACCACAGATCCTTACCAAAGGCTTTTTCTTTTTGAAATAAAGTAGTCCAAGTGCACAGAACATTGAGAAAATACCAAACAACAACAAATTCAAGACCTGTGGCTCATTGACATAAATTCCACCTTTGATATATAAGACATCCGCAAAGCACAGAATGATAAAATTAAATAAGTTACTACCAACAATGTTGCCAAATGAGGCATTAAAATTACCCATACGAACCAAATTCACAGATGCGCTTAATTCTGGAAGGCTGGTTGCGATGCCAAGGAAGATTGCTCCCGCTACCGTAGCTCCTAGTTGCAATTCATCTGCCAGTCGATCAGTTACCTGTGTTAATAAAATACTGACGATAACAAGTGCAATACTAAATAGAGCAAAGCGAATCGCTATTTGTTTCACACTTAAGGATATATAAATTTCATCATCTTCTGTTGTACCAGTATCATCATCTCCCATTGATTTGACATTGATGAGATAAACGATCAAGATAGCGATCGACATGATATTTACCTTAAAGAATCCTGCTCCGATTTCGATTGGTTTTAATATTGCAAATAAGACCATAACATACATCACGATACCAAAAATCAAGGTATACTTATGTGATTTAGATAAATTCGCATGTTGATAACGATTTGCCGTAAATAGTAAAAGACCACCGATCACACATAAATTAAAGATATTGCTTCCTAATACATTTCCTTGTACAAGATCCGGTTGGTCCAGTGCCAATACAGCCGTTAAAGAAGTAAATAATTCCGGTAATGATGTAACAGCAGCTAACATCACACCCCCGATAAATGCTCCGGATAGATTTGTTTTCTTATCCAAACAATCCACATAATAAGACAATCGTACCGATAGATATACGACCAGTACGGCCAAAATCAAATATTCAAGATATAACATAATTTAATTCCCTTCCTGAAATTCTTCGCATAAGCGTTCTACACATTCTTCGATCAAACATCTTGGACATGCAAGATTGATCCTTTCATATCCCTTACCGGCTTCTCCAAATAAATAGCCTTCATCCAAAATCAGGCCTTGCTTCCACATTCTTTGTTCCAGTTCTTTTTCATTTTGACAATAATAACGCATATCTACCCATAGTAGATAAGTACCTTCCCGCTGAGTAAGGATGGCATGTGGCAAATGTTTTTTCAAATAATCTCTCACAAACGCATCATTTGCATCAACATAACGATTTACTTCCTCTAACCAAAGTTCACTATCCTGTTTTGTATAAGCCGCAATGCATGCAGCAACCGCAAAGTTGTTAGGACCTTGAATGGATAAACGCTCTCCTACGAATTCTTTCCATTTTCTTTGCCACTTCAAATTGGTTATGATGATATTGCTGATTTGAAGACCTGCTAAATTAAAGCTCTTACTAGGAGCTGTACATGTCACGATGTGATCGGCATAATCTTTTGCTAGCTTCCATAGTGGTATATGTCGATAACCTGCTTTGATCAAATCACAATGAATCTCATCACTAATGATCCATTTCCCA
The DNA here is from genome assembly GCF_045223415.1 of Hoskinsella mucinilytica. NCBI lineage: Bacteria > Bacillati > Bacillota > Erysipelotrichia > Erysipelotrichales > Erysipelotrichaceae > Hoskinsella > Hoskinsella mucinilytica. The sequence goes on from NZ_JBEQZJ010000049.1 coordinate 23,958, forward strand.
TATTTTTTAGCTGTATTGACAACTGCCATCAATTCTTCTTCTCGCCATACACGTCCTACAGGATTATGTGGAGAACAAAGAATCATTCCTTTTACATCATCTCTAGCCAACAAAGTATCTAAATGTTCGATATCCATACGATACGCTCCATCCTCTTCTATCAAAGGATTTTCAACTACCTTACGCTTTGTTGCTTCTATCTTTGCTTTGAATGGATAATAAACAGGTGTAGATATCACGATACCATCGCCTTCTTCACTCATAATTTCAATCAAATATGCAATGGCCGCAACCACCCCACCTGCATAAAAAATAGAAGAAGGTTCTATCGTCCAATCAAATCGCTTTTGAAACCATCCACACACCGCTTCTTTATATTCCTTTGAAAAACCTGTATGATAGCCATAAATCTGTTCCTTTACTTTATCTTGTAATGCCTGTTGAATAGATTGACTACATGGAAAATCCATATCCGCAACCCAAAGAGGCAAAGGCTTTTTATTTCCATCAATCGGAAACGGTTTATCCCACTTGATGCTTCCTGTATGTTTCCTTTCTATCAATTGATCAAAATCATAATTCATGATCTTACACTCCTTTTTCCAATATTGATATTATATAACACAGATAGGTAACATTCAAATAAGAAAAAGCACTTCTGATTCGATCCTTGATCAAAATCTTAAAAAGTGCTTTTCCAATTCCTTTTATTTCTTAAAAAATTGTGGCAAATATTCTTTATGCGCCTCTAATAATTCATCCACTACAATATTTGCTAAAGTATCACTTGGACATAATGGATTCATATTCAAAGCTGTTACAGCTAAATCACGATTTCCTGTTACTGCCGCTTCACAAACCAGACGTTCGAAAGTTTTGATTGTTTGAATCGTACCGTTAATTTGTGTTTTTAATTCACCTGTCGCAATAGGTTTTGGACCATCTGCTGTGATATAACATGCAACCTCTACGGCACTGTCCGCAGGAAGATTGGTAATGGTACCATTATTTCTAACATCCACATATTGGATATCACCTTTATTTGTATAAATTGAAGCAATCAAATTACAAGCTGCATCACTATATTTCGCACCACCACGTTGAGCAAGCTGTTGTGGTTTCTCTGCAAGTTCTTCGTTTTTATAAATCTCGAATAGTTCTTCCTCAACCTTACTGACAACCTCTCCACGTACCGTTCCTGTTTTAAACTGTTCCAATTCCTCTTCCAATTGTTCCTTTGTAAAGAAATAATAATTATGATATGGACAAGGAATTGCATGAAGTCCTCGTATAAAGCTTGGAGAATAAGGAAGTGAAACAAAGTTTTTCATGGAAATGGTATCTTCTGCATCAATATTCGCATAACGCTCTACTACTTCATCAATCACACTGACACCATCCACAAAAGCATCCGTCGCAAAAATATGGTGATTTACACCCTGAAGTTCCATAGTAACTCGATGTTCTTCCACATCCATGATTTTCGCAATACCTGCGACCATATTCACAGGAACATTACATAAACCGATGACTTTCTTAAAATCAGTATAACGTAGTACTGCTTCCGTTACCATACCTGCTGGATTGGTAAAGTTGATCATCCATGCATCCGGACACAATTCTTGCATGTCTTTCACGATATCCATGATGACCGGGATGGTACGAAATGCTTTAAACATACCTCCGGCACCATTGGTCTCTTGACCGATCATACCATGAGATAATGGAATACGCTCATCTAATACACGAGCCGGTAAACGTCCGATACGCATTTGCGTAGTTACAAAATCTGCGTCCTTCAATGCTTCTCTTCTATCGTATGATAAGATTACCTTCATTGGTAATCCGGCTTTCTTTACCATTCGTTGTGCCAAAGCGCCCACGATTTCCAGCTTTTCTCTTCCTTCTTCAATATCTACTAACCATAATTCAGATACCGGTAATTCATCATAACGTTTGATGAATCCTTCTACTAATTCAGGAGTATAAGAGGAACCTCCTCCGATCGTCACAATTTTAACACTTTTTTTCATTTTCTGCCTCCTATGGTCTATACCACACACTCTTTCATTATAACCGCTTCCATTCAAAAAATCAACTGGAATGATAAGGGTTTCAAGATTCCTTTTTCAAAGCGTGTGTTTCCTCCGGTGCAGTGCTTCATGCATGAGCAAA
>NZ_JBEQZJ010000050.1:0-24249 GCF_045223415.1 Hoskinsella mucinilytica
TACAGATAATTTCTTATTATCCTTATATCACAATTATATCACAAACAAGTTTTTTAAAAAGGTATAAATAGGTAAAAATTACCAAATAACCTCAATCCTTTGCAATTTTCTTCTCTATCCTTTACCCTTTCTATGAGGTGATAAGCATGCAGATAACAAGGGAACTGCTAGAGAAGTATTTAGGCGAATGCAAGACACGAAAAAATCTTAACCCAAAGACATTAAAAGCATACGCTATCGATCTTAACCAATTCATGGAATATGCAAAAAAGAAAGATTGTACAAAGGATATCATCAATCAATATTTTGACTGTTTGTATGAGCGATATCCAAAACCAAAAACAGTAAAACGGAAAATAGCATCTATTAGAGCATTGTTTAGCTTTTTGACTTATGAAGATTATATCGAAGCGAATCCATTCGAAAAAATCCGTATTCAATTTAAAGAACCGAAACTTTTACCAAGAACGATACAAATGAGTAATATGAATCAAATTATTCAAATGGCATATCAAAAGATTCAAAATAGTCCAACCTTATATAAAAAGAAAAAAGCAGTAAGAAATACCGCAGTCATCGAACTATTATTTTCAACTGGTATCCGTGTATCGGAATTATGTAATATCAAATGTAAGAATATAAATTTAAATGATGGAGAATTGTTGATTTTTGGTAAAGGTGCCAAAGAGCGAATGCTACAGATTGGAAATGACAATGTTTTGAAAATTCTAAAACAATATGAGGCATTATATCAAGAAGAGCTACAAGTTAGCGAGTATTTCTTTCTCAATAAGAGCAATGAACGATTATCTGAACAGTCTGTGCGTATCCTACTAAAAAAAATTGAACAAGAAATTGGATTGGATCAGCATATTACACCACATATGCTAAGGCATACCTTTGCGACACAATTGTTAGAAGAGGATGTAGATATCCGTTATATTCAAAAGATACTAGGACATAGCTCTATATCTACCACCCAGATTTATACACACGTTAGCTCACATAAACAAAAAGAAATTCTTGTAATGAAAAATCCGAGAAACTCTATTCATATCACGTAATCGTTGTTCTGATATTATTTTAATCTTCCGTACTTCTTTATTCTTCTGAATTAATGAAAACAGTTATTTTATTTTGTCATACTACACAGACGACAGAATTCCTTGCATTGATATTACTTGCTGCAGGTGTCTTGATGTTAACTTATCGTAAAATATCCAAAAACTAAGATGATCATTCATTAGGTAAGAAAGAGTCATTTAGTTCTCTGACTATGAAAAGGGATCAAAAAAACCGCAATATGGAAAGGTATTGCGGTTTTTTCTTCGTTTTGTATGAAAATGGTGATAAATCCTTTTTATATGACAAAGTATATTGTAAAATAAAGTAAAGACGAAAAGAGAGGAAAATATATATGATAAGTCTGATTTATAAAAAAGATAAAATTAGAAAATGCACATAATGAATAAGCATGTATATCAAATTAAAATGTAATGGGACAATAAGAATCAATGGCGCAACGCAGTGCTTTACATCATATAAAAAAGATTGGCAGAAATGAGTCAATCGCTGATAGAAACTGAGGATGAGAAAATGAAACAACAAGACGTATCTAATCTCCATTTTATATTTACAAAAGATGGTTTTCTTCTTGATGAAGTAACAATAAAGGAAGAAAAATCTTCTTTGATTCAGCAATTTCGTGAAGATAAATATCAAGCATTTTATGAGTTTGGGTTTCAAGAATATACAGGACTAACTCTTTCAGCGTCTTTTCTGCATACAGTAAGTGATACCTTTTTGAATGAATTAACATCACATTCAGAACTAGAAATTGCTAGAGAGGCTGTAGAAATCCATTTGAAGGAAGAACAAAAAGACAAGCTTCTTCGAAGTGTTCCCTATGCAATAGGTGCTGAATTTATTGATGAAACATGGCTAATGAAGATGTACGATAAGCTGTTACAGGTATTTGCGAAGGAAATTGTTACATATCAAGGCAGTGTTCAAATGTATCTTGCTGAAAAAAGCCAGCATCTTCATGTGGCACAGCGTATCTTTTTTCATCTTGTTGATCATTCTGAAGATGAAACATACCCTTTTGCGTTCCTTGCGACCTATGCAACAAAAGATGCTGCAGGACACATTCGACACGTTCCTTTAAAATATGCATTACAAGAATATCAAAATGATAGATTAAAACTGATTACCCTTTTATCTAGTTTAAATAAAGCGGCTGAGGTATCAACGCTGATTAGCGATTTTATGGAATCAGGAGAAATGTTTCATCCAATAAAATTAACAGTGGAGGAAGCCTATCAATTATTACAAAGTGTTCCACTTATTGAAACCTGTGGTATTTTATGTCGTGTACCAAATTGGTGGAAGAAAAAATATCAATCTTTAAATCTTTCAGTTAGTATCGGCGATCAAAAGCCATCCTTGCTTGGCTTTGACTCTTTATTAGAAATGGTACCAAGTATTGTAGTCAATGGAACATTGTTAACACAGGAAGAAATTGAAGAACTTTTAAAACAAGAAGAAGGATTGGTTTGGTTAAAAGGTCAATGGGTAGAAATTAATCATAAGAAACTAGAAGAACTTTTAGAGAAATTAAAGAATTATGAAGGTACGATGACATTAAAAGAAGCTTTAAACTTTCAATTAAACGAAGATGAAGATCCAGATTCTGGCATTATTTTGACCAATGGAACATGGCTTCAAAATCTAATGATGAATCTAAAATCACCATCTAAACTGAAAGAGAAGGCATTGCCACATGATTTTGATGCGACACTTCGTCCTTATCAGATGAATGGTTATCAATGGTTAAATTATATGGGCGAACTTGGCTTTGGGGCTTGTCTTGCAGATGATATGGGACTAGGAAAAACTGTTCAGGTATTGGCATATCTACAACAGATGAAAGAAACTCAACCGGATGCAAGAGTATTATTGGTTGTTCCTGCTTCCTTGCTTGGAAACTGGGAGAAAGAAATCAGAAAATTTGCTGGTCATATGGATTTTCGTATCCTGCATGGGAAACCGGTATCTGTACTTCAAAACATTTTGCAGAAAGAATCCAGCTTTCTAACAATTACAACTTATGGTATGGTTTCAAAAATTGATCAAATAAAAGCATGCTCATGGAATTGTGTAATTTTGGATGAAGCACAGGCTATCAAAAATCCACTGACAAAGCAGACCAAGGCAGTCAAATCCTTACAATCTAACATGAGAATTGCAATGACCGGTACACCTATTGAAAATGATTTAAGCAATTTATGGTCTTTGTTTGATTTCCTGAATAAAGGACTCTTGGGAAGTTATCAAGAATTTCAAACCTTTAGCAAAAAGGTAGAACGAGCACCAGAATATAGTGGAAAACTGAAAAATATGGTTTCTCCGTTTATCCTACGTAGATTGAAAACAGATAAAAGTATCATCAATGATTTGCCGGATAAGGTGGAAATGATAGATTATGTATCTTTAAGCAAGCGACAGGTAATGTTATATCGTCATCTTATGGCACAGGTTGCTGAAAAAATAGAAGAAAGTGAAGGGATGGAACGAAGAGGTTTGATTTTATCTACAATCACTAAATTGAAACAAATTTGTAATCATCCAGATCAATTTACGCATGATATGAGCTATCTGCCTAAAGAAAGTGGAAAATTTCAAATGTTGAAAGAGCTTTGTGAAACGATATTTGAAAAACGTGAAAAGGTATTGATTTTTACACAATATAAAGAAATATGCGAACCACTTTGTGATTATTTGGAAGGTGTTTTCCACAAAAGGGGTTTTGTACTTCATGGGGGAACTTCTGTCAAAAAACGAACTCAAATCGTTGAACAATTCAATAGTGATGAATATTATCCATATATGATATTATCTGTGAAAGCAGCAGGAACCGGATTAAATTTAACTGCGGCAAATCACGTCATTCATTTTGATCGCTGGTGGAATCCAGCAGTAGAAAATCAAGCAAGTGATCGTGCATATCGTATTGGACAAACAAAGAAAGTATTTGTTCATAAATTGGTAAGTGAAGGGACGATCGAAGAAAAAATCGATGCATTGATTTCCTCAAAGAAAGCATTGGCTGATAACATTATTTCATCTGAAAAAGAAACATGGATTACAGAAATGAGCAATGAAGATCTCTTAAAGATCTTACAACTGGATTAGGAGGATAAGGCTATGAGCAATTATTGGAATTCAACCATACAATATTCTCAAATCAGTGTTGAGGAGCTAAAAAGAAAAGCACAGGAAAGTGCAAGCAAAGCTGAGAAAAAAGGCAAAAAAATGCATCCTATTGTAATAGAAGGAAGAGCCATCACTCAAAGCTGGTGGGGAAAAGCATGGTGTCATAAAATGGAAAGCTATGCAGATTATACAACTCGTTTAGATCGAGGAAAGCGCTATGTAAGATCCGGAGCAGTGATTGATCTTCAAATCACCAATGGAAAGATCAGCGCAAGAGTTCAGGGGTCTAGAAAAGCACCATATAAAGTGGAAATTAGGATAAGCCGTCTAAATGAAGAGCATTGTCAAACGATTATTCAACAATGTAGCAGAAAAATAGAAAACTTGGAAGAATTGATCAATGGGGATTTTCCTGATGATTTAAAAAAACTGTTTTTGAGTGATTCAGGTCTGTTTCCTTCCCCAAAAGAAATATCATATCAATGCAGTTGTCCTGATTGGGCATTGATGTGTAAACATGTTGCTGCCGTTATGTATGGGATCGGCGCAAGATTTGATGAAAATCCATTCCTTTTTTTCGAGTTAAGAGGGATTGATGTGAATCGTTTTATTGATGTTACACTTCAAAATAAGGTAGAAACCATGTTGGAACATACAGATATAAGCAGTGATCGAGTGTTAGATGATGATTGTGTAGAAACTATATTTGGTATTCGCTGACAGATTGCTTTCTATATCGATTTAAGAAAATAAAGCGATAGGAGCATATGATATCGAAACATATAAGAAAATTATAAGAAAAGGATGAAATGGATTGAAAAGAAGTTATGAAATTGACATGTGTCATGGGCCATTATTTACAAGGATCATTGTATTTGCGATACCATTGATATTATCAGGAGTATTACAGTTATTATTTAATGCCGCAGATATCGTTGTTGTTGGAAGGTTTACCGGAAGTCATGCATTAGCAGCAGTTGGATCCACTAGCTCTTTGATCAATTTGCTTGTGAATTTATTTATCGGTATATCGGTTGGAGCTAATGTTATGTTAGGAAAGTATTGTGGAGCACAAGATGTTAAAAATGCATCTGAAACTGTACATACCGCTATTTATATCGCTATATGGGGCGGACTTATCATGATTTTTGCGGGGCTTTTTCTAGCAAGGCCTTTGTTGGAATTGATGGGAACACCAACTGATGTTTTAGATCTATCTGTATTATATATGAGAATCTATTTCATAGGGATGCCTGCATTTATGATTTATAATTTTGGTGCAGCGATTTTAAGAGCAATTGGAGATACAAAACGACCTTTGTATTTTCTAACAGTCGCAGGTGTCATTAATGTATTGTTTAATTTATTGTTTGTGATCGTATTCCATATGGGAGTAGCCGGTGTTGCATTGGCTACCATCATTGCGCAAATCATCAGTGCAGGTTTTATTCTTTTGAGTTTGACCAAATCTGAAGGATTTTTAGAACTACATCTTAAGGAATTGAAGTTTCATAAAGATAAAGTCATAGGGATGTTAAAGATTGGATTACCGGCAGGATTACAAGGGATGATATTTAATATCTCTAATGTATTGATACAATCTTCGGTAAATTCTTTTGGTTCTGTTGTTATGGCAGGAAATACTGCTGCTAGTAATATTGAAGGCTTTGTTTATACATCAATGAATGCCATATATCAGACATCGTTAAGCTTTACATCTCAAAATATGGGCGCAAAACAATACCATCGTATTGATAAGATTCTATTACAATGTCTTGGTGTTGTTACCTTTGTAGGTTTGACCCTTGGCGTTGGGGCATATGTACTTGGACATCCATTGTTGAGTATCTATTCGTCAAGTGAAGAGGTTATATCTTATGGAATCTCAAGGTTAAGTGTGGTCAGTGCATCTTATTTCCTATGTGGAGTAATGGATGTCTTAGTAGGAAGTCTAAGAGGTATGGGATACTCGATCATGCCGATGTTAGTATCATTAACAGGTGCCTGTCTATTTCGTGTGATATGGATCTTTACGATTTTTCAAATGGAACATACCTTGTTTTCACTCTATGTGTCCTATCCGATATCATGGTGTTTGACCATTACAGCACACATTATTTGTTATTTGATTGTAAGAAGAAAGAAATTGAGAGGTAATGATAATGAATGAAAAAGAACTGAACATGGAAGATTTAAAAAAGCTTCAAGATGCTGCTGCGGATTTGCTTATAAAATCCCATAGACGAGATCATCAATCAAATGAGAGTCTTAAACAATATCATCAGACAAGGAAGTTGCATCAACAGATCATTGATAAAATGAGTGACTTTTTTAATGATTATCAAGATGCTTGTGAAGAAATTGTAAATCAAGGATTTAATCAATATGATCTAGATTGTGAAATTTCGTTTAACTATGATGATGGTTTACAAAGAAATGTGTTTGGAGATTTCTTTATTTATCCACATTTTAGTGATTCTCTTAGTGAACTGTTTTTACGAGAAAAGAAAGTAAGAAGTGAAGCAAATAAAGCGATGATTCAAGCAATGATTGATTCAAAACTTGGTCTATATCAAGTAAAGGATATTGATGAAGAAGATTGTAATGTTTTTTTAGAGAACGTATTAACAGGAGAGAAAATCACGATTGTTGATGAAAGAATGGCTTTGCTTAACAAAAAAGACATGATACAATTACTTTGTCTACGAGTGATTACATATAAAGGACTGTCTTTTCAAACAGGGCTTTGTATTGGGTTTGAAAAGAATGATCCAACCATACGAAAGTGGATAAAGAAACATAAAAAGCATAAAGTAAAAACCGACTTTTTATTGGAAATATACTTATATTATTGTGAGTTATCTAAGAAACATATGAATATACCGATAGAAATGAGATATGTGAAATAACAGAAATACAAAGTCCTAACAGTCATTATATAGCGTAATGATTGTCAGGATTTTTTTATAATAGAGTTGATTATAAAAGAGATAAGATAGACTATGGATAAATTTACCAGATGAGTAGGTAATTATTTATTTGTTTCCATTAATAACAAAGAATATAATCAAGGTGTAAGCAAGGAAAGGAGAATGTATATGAAAGATTTGAATGTACTTCTAGTTTGTGGTTCAGGGGCATCCAGTGGGTTTATGGCCACAAACATCAATAAAGCAGCAAAGAAAAGAGGCATTGTTTGTAAAGTAAAAGCAAGAAGTCAAAATGAAGTAGACTCTTATATTGATGAAATCGATGCCATCATGGTTGGACCACATCTAAAATATGCTGTGGCTGATTTAGAAGAAAAAGCAAAAGGAAAAGATGTTAAGGTTGCAATCATGAAAAAATCATATTATGCGATGCTAGATGGAGAAAAAGCATTGGATCATATTTTATCTTTATTTGAAGAATAAGAAAGGGAAAGGAAAAAAGTATGCAGAAATTTATGAAATGGATGAACGAAGTCGTTGGTCCGAAAGCTGATAAGTTAGCACAAAATGCATGGATTGCGGGGGTAAAACAATCTATTGATAAAGTATTACCTATGATACTTGTGGGATCTGTTATCACATTATACAATGTAATTAGAAACTATCTACCAGATATACCTGACCTTGTAGATATTCGAAACTATACGTTTGGTTTGATTGGATTATTTATGGCATTTTTGATTCCATATTTCATCATGGAGAACAAAAAACATTTGAATATGAAATATATTGCAGGATTATCTGGTATTTCATTATTTATGATCATTGTAAAACCGGATGTAATGGAAGCTGGTTACTTATATCAATTTTCAAGCTTTGGTGCAGGAGGTATGTTTGTTTCCATCGTCGCTGGTATCTTTGTTGCACTGATTATGAATGTGTTTGCGAAATTCTCTTTATTTAAAGAAGACTCAGCAATGCCAGGCTTTATTCAACAATGGTTCAATTCTTTACTACCTATCTTTACAGTAGTTTTCATAGGTTGGTTGTTGGTCATTCAATTAGATTTCAATATGTATCAAGCAATTATTGATCTATTCAGTCCACTTATTGGTATTGCGCAAACCTTCCCTGGAATGTTGTTGTTATATTTGATACCAACCATCTTTTATTCCTTAGGTATCAGTGGATGGGTCTTTACACCGATCCTTACGCCAATTGCACTTGCGGCAATTACTGCAAATGCGGAGGCTGGAGCAAGTGCCGCAAATATCTTCTGTGATGAAGTTGTATTCGGGCTTATTGCATTAGGTGGATGTGGATGTACATTACCATTGTCTATATTGATGTTGAAATCAAAATCTACAGGATTAAAGGCTTTGGGAAAAACCTGTATTGTTCCTAGTATTTTAAATATCAATGAACCACTTGTATTTGGGGCTGTAGCATGGAATCCGATTCTTATGTTACCGATGTGGATCATCGCCATTGTTACTGTGAGTATCACTTATTTCTCAATGTCCCTGGGATTGGTAAGTATTCCTACAGAAGTATTCTCTCTATGGTATTGTCCGGAATTCCTTCAAGGATTCTTTGTATCAGGAATCAGTGGTGTACTATTAACTGCCATTAATTTTACTGTTGCCGCTATCATCTGGTATCCGTTCTTTAAAATGTATGATAATAAGTTACTGGAAGAAGAGGCAAATGGAATCGAAGATGAGGATTAACTAAGAGTGGTATCCGCCACTCTTTTAAAGGAGTATAACGTATGAAGAAAACAATAAAATTTCCAAAGGATTTTTTATGGGGAGGTGCCATTGCCTCGAATCAGGCTGATGGATTATATGAGAGAAAAGTAGAGAAAGGTTTATCTATTGCGGACTATACCTTTTGTAAAAAAGTTAAAGAAAAGGATGATCGTGCAGAGTTTACCTCATGGAAACAAACGATATTAAAAGATGAAAAAGATCAAAATTACGCAAAACGACGTGGGATACATTTCTTTGAAACCTTTGAAACGGATCTTGCTTTAATGAAAGAATTAGGATTAAAGGCTTTTCGTACTAGTATTGATTGGTCTTATGTTTGCCCCAAAGGAATTGAGGAACAACCAAATCAAGATGCTTTGCTCTATTATGATGCTTTGATTGATTGTATCATAAAAAATGGTATGGAACCTGTCATTACATTATCACATTATGAAATGCCGGCGTATCTTTCAGAAGTCTATCATGGTTGGATTCATAAAGAAGTGATCGACCACTTTGTGAGATTTGCAGGATGGATGTTAGAGCGCTATCATAAAAAAGTTAGCTATTGGATTACATTTAATCAAATTAATATGGCGAATTTTGATTCTTTAGGAATACCATTTCTTGCATATGATGATCCATTAGGAGCAGCGTATCAGGGGATCCATAATCAATTTGTCGCAAGTGCATTGGTAAAGAAAAAAGCTATTGAGATAGATGATGGTATCATGATCGGAACTATGCTGAGTGATAAGATAGCACATCCTGCGACATGTAAACCGGAAGATGTATTATTTAGCCTTAAAAAAAATCAAATGCAATTTCTGTTTCCTGATGTACAGCTGCGAGGTGAATATCCAGGCTATGCCTTTCGATTTTTCAAAGAACATCATATTGACATTAAAATGGAGGAAACAGAGGCCATATTATTAAAAAATTATCCTATGGATTATCTTGCATTTAGCTATTACTATACGAAAATAAATGATGCCTCAAAGGATGATGATAATATGTTTGTAAGAAGTAAGAATCCTTATTTGAAAGCAAGTGATTGGGGATGGGAAATAGATCCACTCGGTCTTAGAACAGCATTAAATACATATGCTGATCGATATCCTCATGTGCCATTGTTCATTACTGAAAACGGATTTGGAGCCGAGGATGAAGTGATAGATGGCTGTGTACATGATTTATATCGAATTTCCTATATCAAGGAGCATTTACTACAAATATATGAAGCAATCCAAGATGGTGTTTGTATCATGGGCTATTTATTATGGACACCAATTGATATCGTAAGCTGTTCTTCCAGTGAAATGAAAAAAAGATATGGTTGTATTTATGTAGATCTTGATGATGAAGGTAAAGGCAGTGGAAAAAGAATAAAGAAAGATAGTTTTACTTGGTATCAAAAAGTGATAGAAAGTGATGGAGAGATCTTGGATCATACGCTAGGAGGAATATCATGAAAAAAGAAGAAATGGAAGAATCAATCGTGCAAAGTTCTATGCAAATTATTTTATATGCCGGGGATGCACGAGAAGCAAATCTAGAAGCAATCAAGGCCTTGGAAATAGGTGATTTCCAGAAAGCAGAAGCATGCTTAAACGAAGCAGAAGAAAATATAACAATCGCTCATAAAGCACAAACAGATCGTATTCAAGCAGAAACCAGGGGGGAAAAAGGGGAATATTCATTATTATTTGCCCATGCACAAGACACCCTGATGACCATCAATAGTGAGATCATTCTGACTAGGCGTTTGCTTAAAGTATTTCACGCCTATGAACTCAGAATTCAAAAGCTAGAAAAAGATTTGAAAAACATACATGAATAAAAAGTGCCGAAAACTGATTCAACTCCTTTTGTCAAAAGAAGAAGTGATGACGTCACAGGAATTGTCAAGAGAAATGGGTGTTTCCAATAAGAGTGTTAGAAATTATATTGCGCAAATCAATGATGAGGCAGCTTGTATCATATCTTCTAATAAAGGGTATCGCATAGATAAAAAGATGATACCAAATGATTGGAATCAAAAGGATGGTGTTTTACCAGAAACACAAAATGATAGGGTTTCTTATATGTTGAACAGCATGCTGACCAGACCTAAAGATGAAGCAACAGATTTATATGATTTAGCGGATGAAATGGCAGTTAGTTATGAAACAGTGAGAAAGGATTTTATCATTGTAAAGCATAAACTTAGTGATCATGATATCTTTGTAAAGGTAAATGACCACTTAGTAGAATTAGAAGGTTCAGAATTAGATAAACGTAGATTTTTAAGTTCTTTGATATCGGAATCTTTTTGTGAGAACATTTTAAGCTATAAGAGCTTGAGTCATATCTTTCCTAATTATGATATCGAAGCATTGTCAGATATGATACAGAAAAGTTGTAACGAATACCATTATTTTATAAATGAATATGCACTTTTGAATCTTGTGCTTGAGGTCGTGATCGGAATTGATAGAATTTCAAAGAAGTTTGAATATGTATCACAAGAAGAAAGAAGAGATCGCTATGGCATTCGAGAAATGCAACTTTGTAAGAAAATTGTAGAGAATATAGAAGCGAATTATCATATTGTTTATAGTGAATGTGAATTTGAAGAATTAACCAATATTCTTATTAGCAGTCTAATGAAAATAGAATTTTCTGATATTAATTTAGAGAATTTATCCGGCTTTGTAGGTACAGAATGTATGGATTTAGTAAATGAGTTAAGAGTAGTCATGAAGGAATGGGGAATTTTAGATGTCGATTCTGAAGCCTTTGTGATTAAATTTTCACTTCATATCAAAAATTTGTTGATTCGATTAAAGAATGGATTTGTTTCAAAAAACCAATTGACTGAGCATATCAAAATGAGTTGTCCTTTGATTTTTGAATATGCAGTTGAGATAGCAGATCATATCAAACGTATCACGCATTATAAGGTTGAAGATCATGAAATTGCATTTTTGGCTTTACATATCGGATGTATCATGGGCGAAAAAGATTTCTTTAATGATCGCATCAGTTGTAATTTATTGTTTCCTCAATATTATGATTTTACCAATCAATTATTACAAAATTTAAATTCTGCATTTCATGATATCGTTGTGATTAATAAGGTCATTACCAAACAAAATGAGGCCATGATGCATCCATGTGATTTATTGATATCCACGTTACCTAATCAAAGATTGGATACTCAGGAATATGTTTGCATTACGCCATTTCTTACAGCAAAGGATAAGGCAGTGATCTTTGCTGCTGTAGATAAAGTAAAGATAAAGAAGAAAAAAACAAAGTTAAAGGAATACCTGTTTCAGATTACTGATAAAAAAATTTTTATGAGGAATGAATATATGACAGAATCTGATGAAGTGATCAAGGAGTTATGTCATCGTATGGAAAAAGAGGGTTATGTAGATGACCACTATTTAGAGGATATCAAAGAACGAGAGAAAGAGTCTTCTACCGCTTTTGGAAGAGTGGCTGTTCCACATTCTTTTAAAATGAATGCAATCAAAACAGGAATGTTTGTATTATTATCTGAACGAGGAATTCATTGGGGGAATAACAAAGTGAATGTCGTGTTATTGTTTGCCATCAATCGTGATGAAAGAGCCATGTTTTTTAATATATTTGATCATCTTGTTAGTCAGTTGTTAGATACAGGAAATTTAAACAAAGTACTACATAGCCAATGCATTGAGGAATTTATTGATCGTTTTATGGACTGTGTTGGTACAGAATAGGAGAAGAAGGATGGGATGCGTTTTTTAGTTTTTGTTGAAATTGGGAATTGTTCATACTGAATAACATGATTTTGCCTTGACTTTTAGAATTCTGAATGCTAAAATGAAATTGTAAATAGAATCAGTTGTACTTATTTGGATTGTCACTGGTCATGCAGGCGAAACCAAAGCTAACATCATTTTGATGCTAGTTTTGGTTTTTTTGTTTATTTGGAGGTCATTATGAACATATTTCACAGAAAAAAATTAATTAAGCTCAAGGAACAACCAATGAGGATTTATGCCCCTATAAAGGGAAGATTAAAACCCTTGGAAGAAGTCGATGATATGGTGTTTAGTAGTAAAATGATGGGAGATGGAGTGGCATTCGATCCGTTGGAGGACACATTGTATAGTCCGGTGAGTGGAACGATCACGATCGTATTCCCTACCGGACATGTGATTGGAATTGAAAGTAAAGAGCATATGAACATCATTCTACACATTGGAATCGATACAGTGGAAATGAAGGGGGATGGGTTTCACACAATGGTTAAGGTTGGCGATGTTGTGCAGGCAGGAGAAATGATCATGAAGCTAGATTTGAAAAAGATTCAAGCATCTTATTGCGCTACAACGATGCTCGTGATAGAAAATAGCGATGAATTTCATTTAGAGAAAAAAGAAATAGGAGAGATAGAGCCTGGGGATATGATTATAAAAGCAGAGAGGGTATCGACATGAAAATAAAAAAACTCTTAAATAACAATGTGGTCATTGCAAAAGATAGACGAAAAGGTGAAGTTGTGGTGATGGGAACTGGTATAGGGTTTCAAGCCAAACCAGGTGACTATGTATGTAAAGATAAAATTCAAAAGGTTTTTATATTGAATGATAATACAAAACTAGAAGAATTAATATCACAAATTCCAGCTTCTTATCTGGAATTAACAGAAAAAATCGTAGCATATGCATATGCGCAATATGATATTCAGCTAAGTGAAAGTATTTATTTATCACTTACCGATCATCTTTATTTTGCCATAAAACGAATTAGAGAACAGACGGATATTGACAATCCATTTCTTGTCGAAGTAAAACAGTTTTATCGTGAGGAATATGGAATTGGATTGTATGCAAAAAAGCTGATTTATCAAATGTATCAAGTTGATATACCAGAAGAGGAAATAGGTTATATTGCTATGCATGTAATCGAAAATACGCATAATAAAGGAAAGCGTTATGTAGGAAAAACCTTAGAGGTTGTGGACGCGACCATTACATTTTTACGTAAAAATTATCTAAATGTGATAGATGAGGATGGGTTGGCGTATACAAGATTACTTAACCATATCAAACATTTCGCAAAGCGATATATTGAGGATAAAGAAAATGATATAGATGATCAGCTGTTATCGAAAACGATAACAGAGGTGTTTCAGAAAGAATGGGAATGTGTTGAAAGTCTTAGCCTGCATTTAAAAAATGAGTTTGGTAGAGAGATTAAAAGCCCTGAAAAAAACTATTTGATCCTGCATTTAAGAAATTGCAAGGATTTAAAAATAGATCATTGAGGTAGTCACTATTCAATTAGGCTAAACTCAAAGCATGTCGTCTTTAAGTGGATAAACAGGAGGTGAAATGGATAAAAAAAAGACCATGCAGCGAAACAAGCGAGAAAGAGAGGAACCTATGATGAACTATGAAAAAATCGCAAAAAGTATATTAGACAACGTTGGCGGAAATGAAAATATCGTCAGCATCATTAGCTGTTTTACTCGGGTTCGTATAGAAGTGAAGAACAAGCAATTGGTAAATGAAGCAACGATCAAAGAACTGGAAGGTGTTAAGGGGGCATCCTTCTTCAATATGACTTATCAAATCGTATTTGGTGGGAAATGTAATGATGTGTATGATGCCTTGATGAACATAACAGATATTAAGGAAGACAAGGATACAGTTAAAACTCATAGCTTTGGATGGAAGAGCGTAATTGATTATATTACTGGTACGATTCAGCCTATCATTCCTGTACTAATAGGTTGTGGCTTGATTCAAGGTATCATTGCTATGCTTTCTTATCTTAATGTAGATGCAGCTACTTATGGATATCAAGTTGTAAATGCAGCAGGTAGTGCAGGATATTATTTCTTACCACTTTTATTGGGATTTAGTTCAGCGAAAAAGCTTGGGGTCAATCCTTATATTGGGGCGGTACTAGGGGGGATTTTAGTATATCCTGCCATATTAGAAACAGCAGCCAGTGGAACGGCATATGCATCCTTTTATGGAATACCGGTCAAATTGGTAACCTATTCTTCTACACTAACACCAATCATGTTAACCATGCCTGTAGTATACTGGATTGAGAAACTTGCGAAAAAAATATCACCAACAGTATTAAAGTCTGTACTGGTACCAGCAATCACGATTTTAGTAGCTTTGCCAGTGATGCTTGCGGTAACTGGTCCACTAGCGCAAATCATATCTGAGCTATTAGGAAAAGGAATTACTTATATTTATTCTAATTTCGCAATTTTTGGTGGTTTGATTATCGGAGCTACCTGTCCTTTCTTTGTATTGACAGGGATACATCAGGCAACGGCTATTCCGATTGTTTTGAATGAATTGGCTACAGTGGGATATTCTGTTGTATTTCCAATTTTAGGATTTGGCAATGCTTCAGTTGCAGGGGCAGCGTTAGGAGTGGCTTTGAAAACGAAAAATAAAAATCTAAGAGGAGAAGGTATAAGTTCGGCTGTGATTGGAGCAGTTGGTATTACAGAGCCTGCTTTGTATGGGGTATTGTTACCAACAAAGAAACCATTTATTGCAGTGGGTATCATGTCAGGTATCTGTGGTGCATTATCTTTGGTATTTATGGTAAAAGCATATGGTCTAGGGCTTTGTGGATTAGGTGGACTACCATTATTCTTTGGTGATACTTTTATCATCTGGTGTGGCTTGATGTTGGTTGCTTACTTTGGTTCTGCGGCAATCACCTATGTATTGGGATTCAAGGATATCCCAGAAGAATAGGAGGATGATGATATGACTTGTAAATACCCACTCTTATTTCAACCATTAAAAGTAAATCAAATGATTCTAAAAAACCGTATCATATCTGCACCTTTGGGTAGTTTAACGGATAAATCTATCAGTGGCATTGGTATGATCATTCGAGGAACCAGTGGTTGTGTTCCAGATGGAAGATCAAGAATGGCACCAGGTCCTTATTGTTTTGAGGATATGACACAGAGTGCGAAGGTGAGAGAGCAGGTATCTATCATTCGCCAACGTGGGGCAAAGGCTGAATTTGAGCTATGTCATGTCGGTCAATATGCGAAGGTAAAACCTGGGGATTATGCCATAGGACCAATTGGTTTTATCAGAGAAGATGGGACAGAAGTAAGGGCAATGGACGAAACCATGATGAATGAAGTTGCGGATGCTTTTGCAAAGGGAGCGTTGGACGCAAAGGAATATGGCTTTGATATGGTCATGTTACATTTTGGTCATGGATGGCTTCCTACTCAATTTCTTTCACCTCATTTTAACAAACGTACAGATTCATATGGAGGAAGTTTTGAAAATAGAATGAAATTTCCTATGATGATTGTTGAGCGTGTAAGAAAAGCAGTAGGCAAGGAATATCCTATTGATATGAGAATTAGCTTAGATGAACATATTGCGGATGGAACATCTACCAAAGAAATCATACAATTTATACAAAGCATAGAGCATCTAATTGATATGGTACATGTTTCATGTGGTTTAGAACGTGAACTTAGTGCTATGAGTAGAATGACAACATCTCCATATTATCCGCATATGATCAATACCGGTCTTTCTAAGATGGTGAAAGAGGCACTGCATATTCCAGTAGCTGTAGTTGGGGCAATTATGACACCGCAAGAGGCAGAATCTATTTTACAGAGAAAAGAAGCAGATGCAGTAGTGATAGGTAGACAGATCATTGCCGATCCCTTCTGGACAAGCAAAGTATGGAATGGAGAAGAAGCGGATATCGTACCATGTTTACGTTGTTTGAATTGTTATAACATGTATGCAAGAGAAAAAAATCAGCATTATGGAATGAAGAGCATAACTTGTTGCTCTGTTAATCCTCGTTATTTACATGAAAATCGTGTACCTGTCGTTCTTCCTAAGGCTCAAAATAAAAAGTTGATATATGTAATAGGTGGTGGACCTGCTGGATGCAAAGCTGCTTTAACCGCATATGAACGAGGTCATAAAGTCATATTGATGGAAAAGGAAGCTCATTTAGGTGGGCAGCTGTATTGTAGCGAATTTGATGATTCTAAACTCGATTTAAAGCGTTATAAAGATTATTTGATTTATCAAATCATGAAATCAGATATCGAGGTGCGTTTGTCCTGTGATGCACAAGATCATCGAGAGGAAATGAAGCATGCAGATACGATCATTGTTGCAGTTGGTGCTCAGCCAATGAAACCAAGGATTGAAGGTATTGAACAAAAGCATGTTATGAATGCATTGTACGCTTATGAACATCAAGATGAAATCAAACAACAGGTCGCAATTATCGGAGGGGGTTCTGTTGGAACAGAATTAGCAAAGCTACTTGTGAAATCTGGTAGACAAGTTTCTTTGGTTGAATGGAGTAGACAACTTTGTTCCAATTTGAATGAGCATGTTCGTATGGGGTTATTACAGTGTCTAAAGGAAGCAGGAGATATAACAATTCTCTTGGAAGCGGAATGTAAAAGAATCGATCAACATGCTATTACGGTTTCTCAACAGGGAAAAGAACAGGTGATAGAGGCAGAAACTGTTATCTATGCTGTTGGAATGAAGGCTCAAAAAGAATTGGCGAATTCCTTTTTCCATCTCATACAAGATACCAATATCATTGGGGATGCTAATCGACCAGCTACAGTGGCAGAAGCAACTCATGATGGCTATTATGTTAGCGCTAGTTTATAACTTGTTTACTGCAAGCATTAAGATGTGTTTTGTCTAATTTGAATCTATGAAAGACCTTAAGGTAGAATGTCTAAACGATGCAATATTCAAATCTTTAAGGTCTTTTTACGAGAATGCTATGATTGATGTTAGGTTAACTTTTTATGTGCTTAATTCAGTCATTAATAAGAGACTATCTTGTTTGTTATCAACAAAGGAATAACTGTAGCAAGGTAATTGTTGGTAATATAAGAAGAAATCTATTAAGCTTTTTCTCTTGGTTAGAGGAAGAAAATCATAGTTTAAAAAGCCCAGTAAGAAGAATAGATAAGACTAAAACAAAGAAAGTTGTAAAAGAAGTGAACAGTGATGAACACTTTGAAATAGGTCGCATTACAAAGTACTATCATTTAAAATTAATAGATTATTATTTAGCTTAGGATCACTATAATACGCTAACATACGAAGATGTGTTAGCTGTGAAAGAAGATGTAGTCTCATATATATTACCTGATAATGATGAAATTAAGGCTTTAAGATTTGATGCGTTACTGTATGGAATAGAATTAGCCTACATAACAAGAAAAAATATAAAAGGACAAGAAAAGACTTAATAAAGCAGGTCGAAGCAGTATCAATTGTTGCCGATATTGCTAATATTCAAATGCAGTTTGAACTAATTATTCTTACAAGTAACAGATTATAAAATATAGCTAAAAATACATAAAATACCAAAACCACTCTTGCAATCAGAAATGTAAAGTGGTACCATTACTACTGTAATAAAAGGGGAGCCGATTGTGCTGAGAGGAAACGAGAAAGTTTCGACCCTGTGAACCTGATACGGGTAATGCCGACGTAGGGAGTATGATTGGAAGTTATTCTGAAGATATATCCTTGCGATATATCTCTTTTTTATTACTGCTAGCGGAAGGGGAGCGCCTTACGTGAAAAGAACATCAGCGAGGGAGCCTGCAAACAGGCTGAGAGGAAACTGTTATCGTTTCGACCGTACCATATCTGGAAAGGAAACCAGTAAAAGGCGCTGATTTTTATTATGATCCTTTTATTTGTTTCTATCCAGACAGCAAATAGGAGGGTGTTTTTTATGAGTCAGCAAAATCAAATTTTCAAAAGTGTATTTTTCGCTATGATGGTGGCAATTGGTGTCGTTATTTCACCAATTCTTCGTGTAGAAGGAATGTGTCCAATGGCACATTTGATCAATATCACTATGGCGGTTTTAATGGGACCATGGTGGTCCTTAGGCTGTGCAGTAACGATTGGAATCATTCGTATGGCATTGATGGGGATTCCGCCATTAGCATTGACTGGGGCAGTGTTTGGAGCTGCTTTGTCAGGTATCTTATATCGAGTTAGCAAGGGAAAAATATGGGCAGCAGTATTGGGAGAAATCATCGGTACAGGTATCATCGGGGCTATGGTATCCTATCCTGTTATGGAGTTTTTATGGGGTAAAAATGGATTGACTTGGATGTTCTATGTACCTAGCTTTTTGATGGGAACATTCATCGGTGGTAGCATTGCCTTTGTCTTCCTATTGAAGCTACAACATAATGGAATGCTAGTGAAGATGCAAACAAAGCTTGGAGGTAGAAGCTATGATGAAGTACGAGGAGTTATGGAACAGCAGAAAGAAACTGTTGTGGAAGCATGATCTGATTCATTGTATCACCAATCCGATTTCCATGAATGATTGTGCCAATGCAGTGCTTGCTTTAGGGGCGAAACCGATTATGGCACAGCATCCTGATGAAGTAGAAGAAATCACGAAACAAAGTAAGGCATTGGCACTAAATTTAGGTAATTTTGATGATATCAGAAAAGTAGCGATGTGGCGATCTCTTTCTATCGCAAAAACACATCAAATTCCGGTTATTCTCGATCTTGTGGGAGTTGGATGTAGTAGTCTTCGTTTGTCCTACGCCAAAAAGATGATAGCGGAGTGTTGTCCAAATGTCATAAAAGGCAATCTTTCGGAGATACGGGCAATTGCAGGGAAAACCAGTCATGCGAAGGGTATTGATGTTGGTATAGCGGATATTGAAAGTGAACTAAAAAGTGCGACATGGATCAAGGCGTTTGCCAAACAGCATCATTGTGTGGTTCTTTGCAGTGGAAAACATGATATCATCAGTGATGGTGATAGAACCCATGTTGTGGAAAACGGTTGTGAGATGATGACATTATGTACCGGTACAGGCTGTATGCTGAATGTAATTACCGCAAGTTTTTTATCGGTATTGCCATCATTAGAAGCTAGTGTCATGGCATGTAGTTATTTCGGAGTTGTGGCACAACAATGTCATGTACATGCAAAGGCACCGGGGAGCTTTCATTATCAATTATTTGACTGGCTTTATTCATTAAGTGAACAGGATTTCATGGAACATGCAAAGATAAGCGAGGTAACCGTATGAAAACATTAGATTTAACGTTATACTTGGTCACAGATTCCTCTGATATGAGTGAAGAAGAATTCCTTTGGAAAGTAGAAGAAGCTTGTAAGGGTGGTGTTACGTTACTTCAACTTCGTGAAAAAAACAAATCAACAAGAGACTATATTGATTTGGCATTTAAAGTAAAAGCAATCACAGATCGATATGATTTACCACTATTGATTGATGATCGATTAGATGTGGCATTGGCAGTAGATGCAGACGGAGTTCATGTAGGCGCTGAGGATATGCCAGTAGCTATGGCAAGAAAACTACTTGGTCCCAATAAAATAGTAGGTGCTACTGCGAAAACCGTGGCTGTTGCTCAACAAGCAGAAAAAGATGGTGCAAATTATCTTGGTGTAGGCGCAATTTATCCGACAACTACTAAGGTAAAAACGATCATCACTAAGGTAGAGACTTTACAAGATATCTGTAAGCATGTCGATATACCGGTTGGTGCAATTGGTGGCTTGAATGTAGAGAATTGTGACATTTTAAAAGGAACAGATATCGATGGGATATGCGTGGTTTCTGCAATAATGAAACAAAACGATTGTCATAAAGCCGCAGCTCAACTAAAAGAAAAAATACAATCGATATTGAAAAAATAAAGAAAATACAGGTGCTGATAATAGGTACCTGTATTTATTTTATTGCTGTATGAAATGTATGTATGAGCTGTTCATAATCAGGATGCTCTTTGATAAAATCATATTCATGTTGATCTGGATCCTCTAGATCTTGTAGCATTGCCGGAAGTGTCATTTCTGTGATACGAGAAGATTGAGGATTTTGCTTGATATGTTGAAATAAGGTGGATTCTGATAGCTTCCATTCATCTTGCATTGCATGAATCATCTGCATTAAAATTTGGATACATTCTGTTGCATTTTTACGCAAAAGGGAAAGTCGAAAATCTGCGATATAAGATTGATAATTCCAAAATTCCATTTGTTTAGATAATTGACGATACAAAGTTGCAATGTGATCTGCATCCTGTGCTCTATTCTCGCTTTCTGCGATGAGCATCAAGTCCTCTAGCGTTGAGAAAACGCTATTCATATCTTTCAACAATTTCTGTTCCAGTATTTGTGCAGCATCTTCTAACTGATCTTGTTTTATGAAAATTTGTGCCTGTGTACGAATCTTATCATAATGCGGTTCTTCAGGTAAGGTTTCCACAAGCTCATTGGCTTGTTTCAGTTCATTGTTTAGCATATGTTTTAAAACTAACATATAAGTTGCTTG
Source organism: Hoskinsella mucinilytica (assembly GCF_045223415.1). Taxonomy (NCBI): domain Bacteria; kingdom Bacillati; phylum Bacillota; class Erysipelotrichia; order Erysipelotrichales; family Erysipelotrichaceae; genus Hoskinsella; species Hoskinsella mucinilytica. The sequence goes on from NZ_JBEQZJ010000050.1 coordinate 21,282, forward strand.
ATATTTGATTTCTAAATTTTCACTTTTCCTGCATCGTTGATAAATTTGTTCAATATCATTTATCATTTCCTTTGTGCTATGTGCCATATCCCAGGAAATCAAGCCATCCAAGAGTGTTGCTGTTTGAAACAGCAGAGCATCACAGGTTGGATATTCATGAATTTTTGTAAGTGCCATATTAAAGGCATGCTGGATACCATTTGTTTGTGTGTCTAAGATCAATTGATTGAGAAATGTTTGAATTTCTTGTTTACTGAGATCCTCTTGAAAAGACAATAAGGTATTCAAATCAGTATCTAACAAACGAGCCAATGCAGGTAACATGGTGATATCTGGATAAGTGATACCTTTTTCCCACTTATTGACTGCAGGTGTTGTGACGCCTAAATAAGATGCTAATTGTTGTTGTGTAAGGTGTTTAGAAAGACGTTGCTTTCGTATGATTTCATTTATTTTCATAAAACCCTCCTGTCTTTGTTATCATTGTAACAAAGCCTCGGTAAGGAAACAATTGAGTTCTTGTTTATTTTTAAGCAAATAAATTAACCATAGGTATAAAAGATAGGGGATTCATTCATTAGAAAAAGTGGATTCTTCACAGCCAAAGAATAAAATACAAAATAATGCGCCAATGACATTTAATGCCTTTTTCATGATGATGACCTCCTTTTTTCTACTTTCATTATAATAGAAAGAACCTAAAGTTGTCCTGTGAATACGATGACATTTCACTTACACTTTTGTAAGATACGAAATCTTGTGCAATTTAAACCACATTCCTGTATAATAAAGAAGGAAATGAGAGTGAAGTTATGAAATTTGAAGCGTTTCAATTAGATACAGCAATTTTAGAAGCTTTAGATAAGCTTGGTTATGATGAAACTATGCCTGTACAGGAACAGGTCATACCTTTGATATTAGAAGGAAAAGATGTTATTGTAAAATCAAAAACAGGAAGTGGAAAAACGGCATCCTTTGCGATTCCGATCATTGAGAAGATTATTTGGGAAGAAAGAGATCCTCAATGTCTTATTTTAACCCCAACAAGAGAACTAGCATTACAGATCAAAGAGGAATTTGATAACATTGGAGCATATAAAAGATTGAAAACAACTGCAGTGTTTGGAAAACAGCCTTATCGTTTTCAAGTACAGGATTTAAAACAACGATGCCATGTTGTTGTAGGAACACCTGGTAGAGTTTTAGATCATTTACAAAGGGGAACACTGAAATTAGAGAAAATCAAAACATTTATTCTGGATGAGGCAGATGAAATGTTGAATATGGGATTTATCGATAGTGTGAAAGAAATTATGGAATATTTCCCGGGTAATCTTACAACATGTCTATTTAGCGCAACCTATCCTCAAGCCATTCAAAATTTGGCTAAAGAATTTATGAAAGATGCAAAGATGGTGGAAATACAGAGTCATCATGCAGTAACAGAGCTTGTGACACATTATGCTTATCGTATGAAGGAGCATGAAAAACTTGAATTCTTATTGAAGCTACTTTGTAAGGAACAGCCAACGAGTTGTATCATATTTGCGAAGACCCAAGAGCATGTAAAGGAAGTTTGTGATGCTTTATATGAACGAGATTTGAGTGTCGATAAGATCCATGGAGGAATGCTTCAAGAAGATCGTATGGAGAATCTAAAAGATTTTAAAAAAGGGAAGCTTAGAATTCTTGTCGCAACTGATGTAGCTGCAAGAGGAATTGATATCAAAGAGGTTTCTCATATCATCAATTATGATATGCCAAATCGATCAGAAACTTATGTACATCGTCTTGGTAGAAGTGGACGTGTCAACGCTAGTGGTACTGCCATTTCTTTATTATCTCAATATGATGGAGAACGTGTTCGTTTATTAGAAGAGTTTTTAGGGGAGCCATTGACGATCAAAGACAAAAAAGAAGTAGAAATGCTAGAAGTAACAGAAAAGCTTTTACAAGGTCTACGACAGCCCATAGAAATTAAAGAAGACAAAGCAAAAGAAATTCGTAAGGATACTATGAAACTGTATCTAAATGGAGGAAAAAGCAAAAAGTTGAGAGCTGGTGACATTGTTGGTGCTATCTGTGAAATAGAAGGAGTGACTGGCGATGACATCGGTGTAATTCAAATTCAAGAGCGCCAATCCTATGTGGATATTTTGCATGGAAAAGGAAATCTAGTTTTAAAAGCATTACAGAAAAAAACAATCAAAGGAAAACAATTAAAGGTTCAAAAAGCCAAGGAAGAATCCTAATCAACGAGTCAGTAGTTATAAATTACTGATTCGTTTTTTTTCTGAAAGTTTGTCTTTATCCAATAGATATGAAGTTAGAAATCTTGTATTTGATATATGCAGATTTCACCTTTTCATTGGATGAAAATAAAGAAGAATTTCTAATTTTAAAAAAGATTTGAATAAAATTTAGGATTTTCACCTCTGTTTTACGTATGTAGATAGGTAAGGGCCATTTCTATATAACGAGCCTAGAAAGATACGAGGCGAAACCATTGGAAAAAATTGATGAAACAAAGCAACAAAAAGTAAGTTTTCAAAATGATGTCTTATTTAAGCATTTTTTCATCGGTATGGATGATGATTCTATCTTTTTGCGACATACGGTGATTGGTTTAACAACGAACATTTTGCCAAAAAGAACAGAAGTATGTAATCCGGAAATGATACCTAAACAAGAAGGCAACAAACGTATCCTCATGGATATCCATTTAAGAGATGAAGAAATGAGAGAGTATAACATTGAAATGCAAAGTCAAGGATTGTTGGATACGGAATTTATTAGGTTTCAGTATTATTCTGCACACATGTTAGTAAATCAGTTACAAGAAGGTGATGACTATAGTGAACTTAAAGTTGTTCATCAGATCACCTTCTTTGATCATGTGATCGATGATGATCATCAATTGGTGAATCATTATGTATTGATGAAAAGCAATGGAAGAAAGGTACAGCCA
>NZ_JBEQZJ010000051.1:0-22282 GCF_045223415.1 Hoskinsella mucinilytica
AGTATAATATTAGGTAATCTGAACAGGAGGAAAGAGAATGAGAGCAGTGATTAGTGTTATCGGAAAAGATATGGTAGGTATTTTGGCTAAGGTCAGTACCGAGTGTGAAAAAGCAAATATGAACGTGATCGAGGTATCACAGACATTACTACAGGATATGTTTGCCATGATCATGTTGATCGATATTACAAATGGCAATACTTCATTGGCTGAGTTTGCGAGCCATATGGAGGAAAAAGGTAAAGAATTTGGAATGATCATCCATGTTATGCATGAAGATATCTTTAATGCAATGCATAAGATTTAGAGGTAGTCTGATATGATGAATGTACATGAAATATTAGAAACCATCAAGATGATCGATGAGGAATATCTTGATGTTCGTACAATTACAATGGGAATTTCTTTATTGGATTGTGCGGATAGCGATATTGATAAGTCTTGTGAAAAGATTTATAACAAGATTACACGTCTTGCGAAAGACCTTGTTAAGACCGGGGATGACATTTCTAGAGAATATGGAATTCCTATCATTAATAAGCGAATTAGTGTTACACCAATCTCCATGTTAGTGGCTGTCAGCGGTGGAGATCCAGTGAAATATGCATTGACATTAGAGCGTTGTGCGCAAGCTGTTGGTGTGAATTTTATTGGTGGTTACTCTGCGCTCGTACAAAAAGGATGTGCTGCAGGTGATCGTGAATTAATGGAAAGCATTCCAAGAGCATTGTCCGTAACAGAACATGTTTGTGCTTCTGTTAATATTGGTTCTACAAAGGCCGGTATCAATATGAATGCGGTAGAGTTGATGGGGCGCATGGTCAAAGAAGCTGCAGAACTAACAAAAGATAACAATTGTCTTGGTGCAGCTAAGCTAGTTGTTTTCTGTAATGCTCCAGATGATAATCCATTCATGGCCGGTGCATTTCATGGCGTAGGGGAAGCAGATTGTGTCATTAATGTCGGAGTAAGTGGTCCTGGTGTTGTACGTGCGGCATTGGCAAAGGCTCCTAAAGATATTCCGATGAATGAACTAGCAGATATTATTAAGAAAACAGCGTTTAAGATTACTCGAATGGGGCAATTGGTAGGTTCTCTTGCAAGTGAACGTTTAGGCGTACCATTTGGTATTGTAGACCTGTCTTTGGCACCAACACCGGCAATCGGTGATAGTGTTGCTTATATCTTAGAAGAAATGGGATTAGAAAGCTGTGGTGCATATGGTACTACTGCATGTCTTGCGATGCTGAATGACGCTGTAAAAAAAGGTGGCGTTATGGCTAGTAGTAACGTCGGTGGTTTATCTGGTGCCTTTATTCCTGTTAGTGAAGATGCAGGCATGATTGCCGCAGCGAAAAACGGAACGCTTTGTTTAGAAAAACTAGAGGCAATGACAGCTGTTTGTTCTGTAGGATTAGATATGATCGTGATTCCTGGAGAAACAAAACCGGAGATTATTTCCGGTATCATTGCAGATGAAGCAGCAATCGGTATGGTGAATTCCAAGACAACAGCGGTTCGTGTGATACCTGCAATCGGTAAAAAGGTTGGCGAAGAATTAGAGTTCGGTGGATTGCTTGGTAGTGGTCCTGTTATGAATATCAATCAAACAGATTGTTCTGTTATGATTCATCGTAAAGGTAAAATTCCGGCTCCGATCCAAAGTTTGAAAAATTAAAAATCAAGCTCTTAAAATGATGTCATATTGTTTTAAGAGTTTTTTTGTTTATGAGTAAATTCTATGTGGTAACAGAAATAGATAATATGATTAAAATGTAAAGATTTGTTTTCATGGCTGTCTGATGTCGAGGAATGATGATTCCTGTTAGAAAAGATTATATATTTTCCATGTTTTGTGATACAATAAAATGCGTATGGTAAAAGGAGAGAAGGATATGTTAGAATTACAACATCTGTCTTTTGAGGTTGATGGAAAAAAGATAGTAAATGATATAAATTTGATGATTCCAGATCATTGCTTTACTGTGATTACAGGACCAAATGGCGGTGGTAAATCAACATTAGCGAAATTGATCATGGGTATAGAGCTACCTACATCAGGAAAGATCCTTTTGGATGGTGTAGATATTACAAATAAAACGATTGAAGAACGTGCGAAAATGAATATAGGATATGCGTTTCAGCAACCTCCTCGTTTTAAAGGGATGAGTGTACAACGTTTATTAACATTGGCGCATGGAAAGCATATGAGTAAGGAAGAATGCTGTGAAATATTAAGTAGTGTTGGACTATGTGCCAATGATTATATCGACCGTGATGTTGATGGCTCCTTATCCGGAGGCGAAGTGAAACGTATTGAAATCGCTAGTCTGCTTGCAAGGGAGTTGCGTCTTTCTATTTTTGATGAACCGGAAGCTGGTATCGATTTATGGAGCTTTGCGAAACTGGTTGAGACTTTTCAACAATTACAGGAACAACATAGACAATCGATTATTCTTATTTCGCATCAGGAGAGAATTATGCAATTGGCAGATGAAATTGTCATCCTCGAAAATGGAAAAATGAAGCGAAAGGGTAGCAGAGATGAAATTTTACCATCACTGATGGACGAATTTGATTCCTGCGCATATAAAAAGTAGGTGATCGCATGGAACAGATGGAAAAAGAGCTATTAAAGACAATTGCGGATATTAGTGGATTTATGCCGGGAAGCGCATTTAATTTGCGTAAAAATGGGGAAGGTGTAGAACGTCATTCTACGCCTAATGTTAAAATTGTCACAAAGGTCGATCAACCGGGCATTGATATTATCGTCAAGGCTCATACCGTTGGTGAAAGTGTACATATCCCTGTTATATTAACAGAAGCAGGAATACATGATATGGTATATAATGACTTTTATATTGAAGAAGGTGCAGATGTAGAAATTATTGCCGGTTGTGGAATACATAATGATGGTTGTGATACTAGTGAACATGATGGAATTCATACCTTTCATATTGGGAAAAATGCGAAAATCAGATATGTGGAAAAGCATTATGGAGAGGGTGATGGTAGTGGAAAACGTATTTTAAATCCTACCACTGTTATTCATATGGAAGAAAATTCTTATGCGCAAATGGATATGAGTCAGATCAAGGGCGTGGATAGTACCTTTCGAAAAACAGAAGCCAATCTAGGAGCAGGTGCAAAGCTTGTCATCAATGAAAAACTGATGACACATGGGAAGCAAACAGCACATAGCGATGTGACGGTAAATTTAAATGGTGAGGATAGTGTCGTACAGATCGTTTCAAGGTCTGTAGGAAAAGATGCTTCTATTCAGGTATTCCATCCGATCGCAGTGGGAAATAATAAGTCTAGGGCGCATATTCAATGTGATTCTATTATCATGGACCAAGCAAAGATCAGTTCTATACCGGAAATAGCAGCCAATCATGTAGATGCACAGATCATTCATGAGGCAGCCATAGGAAAGATAAATAACGATCAATTGATCAAACTTCAAACATTAGGTTTGACCAGTGAGGAAGCAGAGAAAGAAATTGTGGATGGCTTTCTGAAATAATTGATATAAGGTGCTTGAGGAAGGCACCTTTTCCATGTGATAATGTTCTTTTTATTATCGATCATTTATGATAAAATAAAATAAGAAAAAGGGGTAAAAAGGTTATGTCTGCGAAAAAGAAAAATCATTTTAAAAATTCGATTTATGTACTTGCCATTCGACATGGTCTGATGTTGGCAATACCATTTTTGATATTGGGTGCTTTTTCTTTATTGCTTTCCAGTTTTCCTATTGATGGGTATCAGCAATTTTTAATGAATTTTCACCATGGGGCATTAACTTCTGTTTTTACTACCCTTTATGATGTTACCTTAGGTTCTATTGCTTTGTTACTGATCATCACGATCAGCTACTCCTTTGGTAGATTGAGTTGTGATGATAATATCTTTTTTTATCCAGTAACTTCATTGGTGTCTTATACAGCTTTTTGCGGAGGAATTCAGCAAGAAAGCTATATTTTCGGACCTGAATGGGTGTTTAGTGCAATGGTCATTACCATTTTGTGCTGTTCTTTGTTTAAAAGAGGAATGAAGATCGGAAGAAAGTTGGAAAAACTACATACGGCGGGAGCTGATTATTTATTTAATCAAGCAATTCAAGCAATCTTTCCGGTTATCATCATAGCATTGATGTTTGCGATAGCAGGAGGAGCACTAAGAGCTGTTTTAGGGGATATCAATATTACAAATTTTGGTTCTTATCTATTCTTGAAAATATTCAGTAAAGTGGGAAAGGGATTGTTTGGAGCCTTGTTGTATGTTTTCTTTGTCCATTTTCTGTGGTTCTTCGGAATCCATGGAACGAATACTTTGGAAATGATTGCGCAACAGGTGTTAGAACCTGCCATTGGTATCAATCAGAACTTGATAGGTAATGGTTTTATGCCAACGGAAATATTTTCTAAAACTTTCCTTGATACATTTGCGTTTATCGGAGGATGTGGGGCAACACTATGCTTTATCATTGCGATCTTTATTTCAGCTAGAAAAAGTCATAATAGAAAATTAGCTAAGGTAGCTGGAATATCTGTACTATTTAATATCAATGAAATCGTTATTTTTGGTTTTCCTATCATATTTAATCCAATGATGCTCATTCCTTTTGTATTAACACCAATTGTATTAACATTGATCAGTGCTTTTGTCACAAGTATAGGAATGGTGCCAATGGTAAGCGAAACGGTTCAGTGGACTGTGCCGATTTTTTTAAGCGGGTATACAGCAACAGGATCAATTTCAGGTAGTATCCTTCAACTATTTAATTTGTTATTAGGTATTTTGATCTATATGCCGTTTGTGAAAATATGTGAGGATCGTCAAAGCAAAGACTTTACATCATCTATTCATCACATGGCGAAGGATATGGCAAAGGGGGAAGCAATTGGTATGATTCCGTTGTTTTTATCTGATGGTTATGAATATCATTTTGATGCTCGAACCTTAGTATCTGATTTGCGTAATGCAATGAAACGTCATCAGCTTGAATTATTTTATCAGGTACAGATGGATCAAAAGGGAGAGCTTTACGGCGCAGAAGCGTTGCTTCGGTGGAATCATCCTGTTGCGGACTATGTTTCTCCACCTTTGATGATTGCTTTGGCACATGAAGACGGCTTTTTAAATGAACTAGGCTACTATATCATTGAAAAAGCATGTAAGGATATCAAGACCTTTGAAGCTAATCATATGAAACTTCAGATTTCTATCAATATTTCAGCTAAGCAGTTAGAGGATGAGCATTTTGTGGACAATGTTTTGAAGTTGTTGGAAAAATATCAGATAACGAAACAATTTGTGACCTTTGAAGTTACGGAGCAATCTCTTTTAAATACTTCAGATTTGATCATCGATCGTATTCAGACGTTAAGAAGTAAAGGAATTGAAATGAGTATGGATGATTTCGGAATGGGGCATAGTTCTATGATGTATTTACAAGAAAATGCATTTGATGAGGTTAAATTGGATGGTAGTTTGGTACGTCATATCTCTGATAATGAGCGTTCAAAGAAAATTATCATGGGTGTAATTGAAATGGCCAGAAAGCTAAATTATCATGTTGTTGCGGAATTTGTAGAAACCAAAGAACAGCTGAACATCTTAAAGGAGCTAGGTTGTGATATTTATCAGGGTTATTATTATGGTAAAGCAATGAAGGTACAGGATTTTATGAATGAATATCAAAGAGTGGAGAATTAGGATGAAGAAAAAACTATTATTGACATTGATCTTATTTTTGTTTGTATGTTTACCGATACAGGCGAACACGAAAAAAACAGTCACATTATCAAAATGTACAGATGGAGATACTGCACATTTTATGGTCGATGGGAAGGATACTACGGTACGTTTTTTGGCTGTGAATGCTCCAGAATATACCAAAGAAAAAGAGTTTTATGGGAAAGAAGCAAGTGAATATGTTTGTGATCGATTAACCAAAGCCAAACAAATCGAATTGGAATATGATGAAGGCAGTGATCGAACTGACAAATACGGAAGAGATCTGGCATGGATCTTCGTAGATGGAACATTATTGGAAAAGGATTTGGTAAAGCAAGGCTATGCGGAAGTAAAATATATTTATGGTGATTATGCCTATACAGATGAATTAAAAGCGTTAGAAAAAGAGGCAAAAGCACAAAAGCTCGGTATGTGGAGCGATAATCAGACAGCCTCTCAACAGGAAGAAGAGCTACCTTACATGATGAGTGCAATTGGTGGTGTGATTCTGATCTTAGCCAGTACTTTTTTCGTAAAAGGTAAACGAAATAAGAAGAAACTCATCAAACAGGGTATCAAACAAATCAAGCGTAAATAAAAAATGCTGTCTAGATCATATTTGATCAGACAGCTTCTTTTCATTTGTTATATTAGATATCAAAGAATATAAAATCAAGAGGTCAAGTATCTTTTTAGGATAATGACGAGTGATTTAACTATGCTTGATTTCTTCAGCGAGTTGTTTTCCTAGTTCCATCAAAGCATCTAAATCCTGCTCACTAGGTGTATAATTTTGCGCTAATACTTGGTCATTCAATAATGGGATGCCCGCTGTTTCCAATCTTTTATTGATTTCTTTTGTTACTCCATTGAACCATCCATAAGATCCAAAGCCAAGGCCTTTTTTTCCTTTGATCTTACAACTTGCTAGTTTTTCAAGAAAACCTGAGATATTGGTGGCCATGACATTGTTGTAGCAACCACTTCCAACAAGGATAGCTTTTGCGTCTATTAATTCCTTCATGATAACTGCAGGAGATGTCATAGAATATTTGAATACTTTCACACAGATACCATTTCTTCCCATACCTTCAGCAAGTGCTTCTGCCATTTCTTGCGTATGCTTCCAGACACTCTCATAAACGATAACTGCTTTGTCTGTACTTTTGAAGGTCGCAAAGCCTTCATAAGCCGCTAACATCTCTTGAATATAGGTTCTCCAAATAACACCATGTGCTGGAGCAATCATATCAATTTCAATTCCCATATCCTTGATCTGTTTCAATTTATTTGCTACCTGTGTTCCATAAGGCATTACGATATTGGCGTAGTAATCTTTCGCACGATCTAAGCATTTATCTAAGCCATGCGCATCATCAAAAATATCATAACTTGCAATATGCTGACCAAAAGCATCATTACTAAAAGCGATTTTTTGTTCCTTTACATACGTCAGCATGTTATCCGGCCAATGAATCAAAGGCATTTCCACAAACGTTAATGTTTGCTTTCCAATGCATAAGGTATCACCTGTTTTAACCTTACGATAATCATAATCTTTAAAATACTGTTTTAACATGATGCCGACACCGGCATTGGATGCATAAGGATGAGCATTTGGATATGCTTGCATAAATTTCACAAAACCACCAGAATGATCTGGCTCTGCATGTTGACAAATGACATTGTGAATTGGCTGATCACCTATTACACTGTGAATACGCTCCATCATAATATCAAAAAATTCTTCCTCGACGGTATCGATAAGGGTAATTTCTTCATCTACGATCAAGTAGGCATTGTATGTAGTACCTTCTGTGATGGGAAAGATATCGCCATGGAAATGACGACAGTTAAAGTCATGTACTCCCACCCAATACATATTCTCCTTTATTTGAATTGCTTGCTTCATTGTATCACCTCTAATTCTTAATTGTAATTGGATATCCATAATTTGTCTACTATTTTGATTTTTTAATGGAATTTCTATGGAAATTTGTATTTATTAACGAAAATGGTGCAGGAATTAAAAAAAGGAAAGCGTTCCCGTTTAAAAATAAGCAAATGGGGAGTATAATAAATACAGAAAGAAATATCTAAAGGAGGTTAATCGAATGATTATTCAAAGTAAAAGAGTTTGGGTATTGGGGCAGTTTATCGAAGCACAACTAGAGGTAGAAAACGGTAAGATCGTAAATATTTTATCCTATGGTGCTAAAACTGCGGATAAAGATTATGGAGACAAGAGAATCGTTCCGGGATTCATTGACATTCATACACATGGTGCATATGGTTTTGATACCAATGATGCCGAAGAGGAAGGACTTCGTAACTGGATGAAGCATATTCCTGAAGAAGGTGTTACAGCAATTTGTCCAACTACCATCACACAGACAGAAGAGGTATTGACAAAAGCAGTTGCTAATGTTGCGAAGGTTGTGGAAGATGGCTATGAAGGTGCTGAAATTTTAGGAATTCACTTTGAAGGACCATATCTTGATATGGTATACAAAGGAGCACAGCCAGAACAATGTATCGTTAAACCGGATGTAGAACAGTTTAAACGTTATCAAGAAGCAGCACATGGATTGATCAAGGTCATTACCATGGCTACAGAAAAAGATGAAGATTTTAAATTAACAAAATATTGTGCGGAAAACGGTGTAGTTGTTAGTATCGGACATTCTGCAGCAACCTATGAGGAAGCAAGTATGGCTGTTGCGAATGGCGCTAAATCTATGACCCATATCTTTAATGGTATGACACCATTTCACCACAGAAAACCAGGTTTGGTAGGTGCTGCAATGCGTTTCAGAGATGTATTCGGTGAAGTTATTTGTGATGGTAATCACTCTACACCAGCAGCATTGAATGATTTATTCATGGCAAAGGGTCGTGATTATACGATAATGGTTACGGATGCCTTAATGGTGAAAGGTTTGCCTGTTGGCACAAAAGTATTATTCGGTGGAAATGAAATCGAATTATATCCTGATGGAAGTGCACATTTGGTAGAGGCTAAGAGTCTTGCCGGATCAACATTAAAGGTAAACCAGGGCTTGAAGGTACTTGTGGAAAAGGCTATGATTCCATTTGATTATGCCATCAATTCTTGTACCTTGAATCCTGCACGTTTATTAGGTATTGATGATCGTAAGGGTAAATTAGTCGCAGGTTATGATGCAGATATCGTTGTATTAAATGATGATTATTCTGTAGAAATGACATACTTAAAAGGTAAAGAAGCCTTTTAAATAAAAGCAAGAAAGCAGTGAATCACTGCTTTTTTTGCTTGTAAGGATTGATTTCAATCATAGAATCACGTATCCTTATAGGTAATGAGGAGGTATGTTATGAAAGATAAGATCAAAGCAATCTTTTTTGATGTGGATGGAACCTTATATAGTCATAGAATTCATGATCTTCCAACATCTGCTAAAAAGACATTACTGAAGTTAAAAGAAAATGGTTACCAGATTGGAATATCAACGAGTAGATGTCGTTATGAAACCAAAAATCTTCCATTATTCTTTCGTGAATTTCCATTTGATGCAGCTTTCTATGATGGAGGCGCATTGGTCATGCAACAGGAAAAGGTTTTAAAGAAATCACCGATTCCTTTATCGGCGATGGAAAAATTGTTACATCTTGCGAAAATAGAAAACATGCCACTTCGATATGCTACCATGCATGGCGATTATTTTGCTTATCCTTGTGATGCCAATATCAAAGATAACTTTTTTAAATTGTATTTAAATATGCCGGTATTAAAAATGTATGAAGGAGAAGAAGTATTCAATATGCTTGCATATCCCAACACCAGAAAGCAAATAGAAGCTATTAAGGAATTACAAGATGAAATCAGTATCATTACTCATGGTGGTAATACATTAGAAATCACAGCACATCATATCAATAAAAGTGAAGGTATCAAAGTTATGGCAGAACACTGGGGCATAGCTTTGGAAGAAATCGCTTGTTTTGGCGACGGATACAATGATATTGAGATGTTAAAAAATGCAGGTCTGGGAATTGCGATGGGAAATGCCAAAGAAGAAGTCAAACAGGCCGCAGATCTGGTTTGTGATGGAATCGATCATGATGGCATTTATAAAATATGTAAAGAATTAGAGTTCATATCATAAAGGAGGACATATCATGAAATTAGAAAATGAGCGCTATGTAGTAACCTTTACCACAAAAGGTGGAGAAATTGAAAGTTTTACAGATAAGCAAACAGGAATCCAATATATGTGGCAAGGAGATCCTGAATTTTGGAGTGGAAAAAATCCTACTTTATTTCCTTTGGTAGGAAATACCTATGATAAGACCTATGAAATTGACGGTAAAACATATGAAATGAAAAATCATGGATTGATTCGCTACGCTACTTTGAAGGAAAAAGCGAATACTCAAGATGAGGTAGTCATGGAGTTGGATAGCGATGAGGAAACTTTGGCGAGATATCCTTTTCCTTTCCATTACGAAATTGCATATACATTGAAAGGGAATACCTTAACGATTGTTTATCATATCACCAATACAGGAGAAAAGGATATGCCATTTACGTTTGGGTTGCATCCAGGTTTCTGTTGTCCACTTTGCGAAAACGAGACCTTTGAAGATTATAAATTGGTATTTTCCAATCCTGAACATTTAAAACAATTGGTATTTGATCCGGAAAAGAAAAAACCTTATGAAATCAAAGAGGTAGACCTACAGGAAATTCCATGTGATTATGATATGATCGAGCAATATGCTACTTTGGTTTATGAAGGAGCAAAAAGTGCTCATGTTACCTTACAAGGAAAAGAACATGGGGTTCGTGTTTCTTTGGTTGGCTATCCTTATGTAGCTTTCTGGACAGCAAAGAAGGGTGCTCCGTTTATTTGTTTGGAACCTTGGTATGGTCATGCGGATTTCAGTGAGGTTGCAGAGGATTTCTATCACAGAGAAGGCACGATGATCTTATCTTCTAAAAAGAGCTTTACGACATCTTATACCATCGAGGTGTTCTAATGGATTTTCAATATGAAGCACATAGAATCTATCTCATGAATGAATCTGAAGAGCTTCTTGCAGAAATTACCTTTCCAATGAAACAAGATCATGTGGAAATCGATCACACCTATGTGTCAGATCGAATGCGTGGACAAGGGGTTGCTTCTTTGCTTGTGGAAGAGGCTGTTTCTAAAATACGTAGGAATGGTTGGAAATGTATTCCAACCTGTTCTTATGCGAAGGATTGGTTTGAGCGTCATGAAGAAGCACAGGATGTATTGGTTTAAAAAATGATTAGAATTTGGAAGATTGATGATGAATGTCAGAGAAGTTCACAAAATCTTCCTTTTTCTATATTGGTTGATTGAAAAGCCTAGCATAAAGGGGTATAATAAGCATGTGTAATATTAGGAGGAGAAAACAAATGAAAGTAATCGTAGTTAAGAATTATGATGAAGTTAGTAAAGAAGCATTCAATGTAATGAAGGAAGTCGTTACATCTAATCCAAATGCAGTATTAGGTCTTGCAACAGGTTCTAGTCCAATTGGTTTATATGAGAATATGATCAAAGACCACAAAGAAAATGGTACAAGCTATGCTGGATGCCAGTCTTTCAACTTAGATGAATATGTAGGAATCGATCGTAATCACTCTCAGTCATATTGGACTTTTATGCATGAAAATCTATTCCATGGCATTGATTTACCAGAAGAAAAGGTACATGTTCCTTATGGAAATACAAAAGAAGATTGCGAAGCATATGAAAAAGCAATGGAAAATGTAAGTGTGGATGTACAGGTATTAGGTATTGGCGGAAATGGTCACATTGGTTTTAATGAACCAGGAACTCCATTTACAGAAGAAACTCATATCGTTGAATTGACAGAGAAAACACGTCAAGATAATGCACGTTTCTTTGAGGATGATATCAATAAGGTTCCAACACATGCAATTACAATGGGAATCGCAACAATTATGAAGGCGAAAAAAATCTTATTGGTGGCAAGTGGTGCAAATAAGGCAGATGCAGTTGCTGCTATGGTGAATGGACCTGTAGATGAAAACTGTCCTGCTTCTGTATTACAGAATCACAATGATGTTGTAGTTATTGTAGATGAAGCTGCAGCAGCTAAATTAAAATAAGCAAGAGAGTAAACCTTTGGGTTTACTTTTTCTTTGATTTCATTATAATAGAGCTGTATAGAAAAGGGATAAGGTAAGGTATGGCAATTAAATTAATCGCATTAGATTTGGATGGAACACTTCTGACATCGCAGAAGACCATTGATAAAGAAACCAAAGAACGTCTGTTTAGAGCACAGGATAGAGGAATTTCAATCGTGATTGCTACTGGTAGAGATAAAGGTGGTATTGACTTTGTTAGTGAACCATTACAATTGGCAACTAGGGGAAAGAACTATGTAGCCGGTGTCAATGGACAGATTATTTATGATTTTCATCATAAGGAATACAGTGTGGATAAGGTATTTGATGGCAATGATGCCAAAAGAGTCATGAAACTGGCAGAGAAGATGAATTTTGAAGTAATCAGTTGTTGTGGATATGATCATTTTGATTATGTCAAACCATTTTTAAAATTTTTGAAAAAGGCCAGAAGCATCATCAAAGGAAAGCCGATGGATTATGGGTTTCATCAGGGAAAACGTAGATTCATACCAGTAAATCGTCCGGATTTTGAAATCACAAGTGATGTGAATAAGTTTGTATTGATACAAACAGCTAAATACTTTAAAAAAAATCTGCCAGTGATTCGTAAAGAATTAAAAGATTTTGAAATATTGGAGGTAGGTCCTGCTTGGATCGAAATTATGCCGAAAGGTGTCAGTAAGGGGAATGCATTGTTGAACATCGGCAAACAGCATGGAATTACACCAGATGAAATGATGGCATTTGGGGATGCAGAAAATGATATGAGCATGTTTCAAGCAGTAAAATACGGTATTGCTATGGGAAATGCAATGGATTCCTTAAAAGCAATTGCTTATGATGTTACAGATACCAATGATGCTTGTGGAATCGCTAAAGCTTTGGATAAATACATATTTGCGAAAGAAGATTAACTATCTTCTTTTTTTTGAAACTTTTTTATGTTTGATAAAGTATGATTAGTGTAAGGGAGGTAAGACTGGATGAAACACCTGTGCACGAGTGAGGAGGCCAGTGAAATCATAGCACAGTATGCAGATACCATTTATCACTTTGCATTGGCACTAACCAGGCAAAAGGATGTAGCGGATGATGTGTTTCAAGAGGTGTTTTTACGATATGCGAAACGCAAACCAACTTTTGAAAATGATCAGCATGCAAGGGCATGGTTTTTCACTGTGACCAGAAATTGTAGTAAATCACATTATATGTCTGCATTCCTTCGCCATACTACACCATTCATTGATGATATACCTATGCTACAGAAAAAAGAAAATGCGTTGTATTATTATGTGATGAAGCTACCTATGAAATATAGAATCGTCATTCATCTGTTTTATTATGAAGATATGAGTACACAAATGATTGCGAAACTCTTGCATAAAAAAGATGCTACTATTCGTACGCAACTGAAACGGGCAAGAGAACAATGAAAAGTCATGCTTAAAGGATGTGATATGGATGAACTCTTATAAAAAAATCAATCAGGATATTAAGGTAGAGGATTGTTTGAAACAACAGACAATCACTTTAATGACAAAAAGTACAAAATGCGATTGTAACAACAGAGTTAAATTAACCATAGGGATTGCTATTGTGTGTTTGATCATTTGTATCCCGTTGTTTCAACGAATGGAATCATATAAGAATGAGGGAAAGGTGAACAAAGATCAATCTTTGGTTCAGCAATTCGCTTCGACAGATCCTTTTGTATTTGATGATTATCTTGTAGATGAGGCAATCTCTTATGGTAAAACCGGAAATGGAATGGTATTAAAAGGTGGCTTTGAGAAAATGGATGATTGGCGTAAAGCTTATTTTGAACAGCTTTTGCCAAGAAAAGATGCATTGAGATTACCTAAATACATACAATGGATCAAGACGGAATTTATGGAAGTAAGGGATGAGCTTGAGAAACATTATCCTATGATCACCTATGTTTTCTCGTCTACAGATGATCATGATCAAGCACTGTCAATCAAAATTCAAGATGAGCAACTACCTCAAGTCAGGCACATCGTTATCAGTCTTATTTGTTGAAAATTAAGTGTGATGATGATCAAATGGACTGGTATGTAACCGCAAAAAAAGATGGTTTGTTATATGAAGTTATTGGTAAAAATATTTCTAAAAAAGACTTTTATATGTTTCTTCTTAGCTTTTTGATTTGATGACTTCTTCTTATGGTACGTATTTTAAGAGGACAAAGAAGTCTTTCTATCTTATGATAACAGTATGAAAAGATAGGAGGAAATACAATGACAGTACCATTTAGAATAGAGGAAAAGGAAAGCTTTCGTGCGATCGGCTTTGTGATTCATACAACGAATCAGAAAAAAGAAGGAAGGAAAGCAGTGCCTGCGCAATGGGAGACTTTTCACAAAGAACATCAGGAAGCAGTTTTAATGCCACTTATGAACCAAGAACCTAAGGGGTTGTTTGGTATCAGTGTGTATCAAATTGACGCTTCAGATTCTCGAAAATTTGCGCATTGGATCGCAGTATCTAGTGATGCTCCTGAAACTGAGGAATTAAAAGAAATCATCATTCCGGCCACAACATGGGCAATATTTCCATGTACCATGGATACCATAGGAAAAACGGAAGTACAGGCAATCACTAAATGGATCCCTAAGGCAGGGTATCAAGCATTGAATTCAGGTTATTTAACAGGAAGGATGAAGGCGGGTGCACCGGATATCGAGCATTATGGAGAGGATGGAACCGTTGAAGTTTGGATTGCAGTAAGAAAAAAATAAGAGGATAGGTTAGCGCTTATGTATGTTTTGGGAATAAAATAGTTAACGTAAAAGAAAGGGCATGCTTACTAAGGTTCGCATGTTCTTTTTGAAGGCAATGATGTATCTATGTGATGGGAAGATTGCTTTCTGTTTGGATGAAGCGAAAGTTGAGATGATAAATGAGAGTTGGATGAATTTGGGAGGACGCTGATAAAAGAAATCAAATCAGTGACTTTGAAGAAATAAAAGAAGGTGACCATTGTATCTATTTTAAATTTCTTTTATAATGTAGGAAAATGAAAAGAGTGATGACAATGGAATTTTCAAAAAGAATGAAACAACTTCATACCTCAGTATTTAATCGCTTGGATGAAGAAAAACAACGTTTTCTTGCGCAAGGGAAAGAAGTATATGACTTTACGATAGGAAGTCCTAACATTGCGCCGAGTCAAGAAATACAACAAGCATTGATCGAAGCAGCAAAAGATCCTGTATGTTATATGTATTCTTTGCATGATACAGATGAATTTCGTCATACCATAAGAGATTGGTATCAGAATCGTTATCAGGTGACACTGGATCCTCAAACTGAAATTTTATCTTTACAAGGTTCTCAAGAAGGGTTGGCTCATATTGCTTTGGCGATATGTGATCCTGGTGATATCGTCATGATACCAGCACCTTGTTATCCGATCTTTGCTAATGGCCCAAGAATCGCAGGAGCACAAATATATGAAATGCCAATGGAAAAAGAACACGATTTTTTAATTCAATTTGATGAAATACCGGAAGATATCGCAGAAAAAGCAAAGATGATGATCATTTCTTATCCAAACAATCCAACCGGAGCGACTGCACCTGATGATTTTTATGAAGAATTGATTCGATTTGCAAAAGCACATGATATCATTGTGTTGCATGATACAGCCTATAGCAATTTGGTATTCGATGGTGAAGAGGGCAAAAGCTTTTTGTTCTATGAGGGCGCAAAGGATATCGGTATTGAATTTAATTCTTTTTCAAAGACGTATGGTATGGCTGGAGCCAGAATCGGTATCTGTGTAGGTAATGCTACGATAGTAGAACAATTAAGAATATTAAAATCCAATATTGATTATGGTATGTTTTTACCGATTCAAAAGGCAGCGATTGCGGCTTTGACACAGGATCAAAGTTGTGTAGCACAAGCAAGAGAACAATATCAAAATAGAAGAGATATGCTGGTGAAAGGTTTTCGTGAAGCAGGTTGGATGGTAGATTCTCCAAAAGCAACCATGTTCATGTGGGCACAGATTCCTGATGGCTATGAGAATAGTGAGAGTTTTGCATTAGAGCTATTTCAAAAAACGGGAATTCTTGTAACACCTGGAACAGAATTTGGACGTTTGGGCGAGCGCTTTGTTCGTATTGCTTTGGTTCAAAGTGAAGAAGTTATTGAAAAAGCAATGCAAGTCATCGGTGAAAGTGGATTCTTTCATGCGTAAATGTTTTGTCGCTATTGGCGGTGGAAATGTACAGCAAAAGGAAACGTTATCGATCGATCAAAAAATCATTGAACTAAGTGGAAAATCACATCCGAAAGTTTTATTTTTTCCAACAGCCTCAAGAGATGATCAAGGTTATGGTAAACGTTTTAAACAATATTATCGAAGTTTGGGCTGTGAGGTCGATGCCATTCGTCTGCTTCATACATTAAAGAGCCATGTTGATTTTGAGAACGAATGGTTTGCTTATGATATTTGGTATTTTGGTGGCGGGGATACTGCTTTTTTGATGGAAACCATACGACAGATGGGAATTGATGATTTGATAGAACAGGCATATGAACAAGGAATTGTATTGGTGGGATACAGTGCAGGTGCCAATATGTTATTTTCATATGGTTATGCTGAGCAAGAAGGTAACTATGCGTTGGTTGAAGGAATTGGCTTATGTAAGAAGGTGTTTACTCCGCATTATCAAAAACGACCTTGGTTTAAGGAAGCCGTATATTCTATTTCTTTAACATCCATTGGTTGTAAGGATCAACAAGCGTATATCGAAGAAGATGAAAAAGGATATTTCTTTCCATGAGATATCTTTTTTTTATAGGGAACGGGTGTAATAATCAGATGATTTGAGATAAAATGCTGTAGTAAAATATATGATGAAGAACTTTTCTGAAAACCAGTAAAAAAATATTAAAAAATACGTTATAAAAATGGAAAAAAGGGAAGAATTATTTTATAATAAAAAAGTCCATTTTTTTGGGCAGAAAAGAGGTTATCATGTTAGAGAAAGTATTTAAACTGAAAGAAAAGCATACAAATGCTAAAACTGAAATCATTGCGGGAATCACGACTTTTTTGGCAATGGCGTATATCTTGGGGGTTAATCCTAATGTACTACAAGATGCAGGTATGGATCTTTCCTCTGTCTTTATGGCAACAGCATTGTCTGCAGGTATTGCATCTATCATCATGGGTCTAGTTGCAAATTATCCTGTTGCATTGGCACCGGGAATGGGTGTGAATGCTCTATTTGCGTATACAATTTGTGGACAAATGGGATTTAGCTGGCAAGCAGCATTGGCAGGTGTTTTTATATCCGGTGTTATTTTTATCGTAATTTCTGTAACAGGTATTCGTAAGATGATCATCAACTCTATACCAAAACAGTTGAAAATGGCAATTGGTGCAGGAATAGGATTTTTTATCGCTTTTGTTGGTTTAAAAAATGCAGGTATCGTTGTTGCAAGCGAGGCAACTGGTGTTGCTTTAGGTAATGTGAGTGAGCCAACTGTACTTTTAGCAATCTTCGGTATCCTGATCACGATTTTCCTAGTGATAAAAAAGGTACCAGCAGCAGTGTTCATCGGTATGGTGATTACCGCAATCGTTGGTATTATTTGTGGAACAGCATTCGGTATGGAGGGCATGCCAACACTTCCATCAAGTTTATTGGAAACAAATTTTGAAATGAATGCGACAGGTAGCTTTATGGAAGGCTTTGGGCAGTTGTTTTCAGATCCTGTAAAAGCTTTTGTTGCAATCTTCTCTTTCTTATTTGTGGATTTCTTTGATACAGCTGGTACTTTAGTGGCGATTGCAAATAAAATTGGTCTTGTGAATGAGCAAGGTGAATTAGAAAATGTGGAACGCGCTTTGGTTGCGGATGCACTAGGAACAGTAGCTGGTGCTGCTTTAGGTACTTCTACGGTTACTTCTTTCGTTGAATCATCTTCAGGAGTCGGTGTTGGTGGACGTACAGGATTGACTGCATGTACAACAGGTATGTTATTCTTTATTTCAGTACTTTTCGCTCCATTGGTATTATCGGCAGTAACCAATGCGGTAACAGCTCCTGCTTTGGTTGTTGTAGGTATTATGATGGCACAGCAATTAAAAGAAATCGATTGGGATGATATGGTCTACGCTACTGCTGGCTTTATTACCGTTGTAGCGATGATTCTGACTTATTCTATTTCTAATGGAATCGCATTTGGATTTATTGCTTATACCGTAGCGATGTGTGCTGCTGGTAAAGCAAAGGAAGTACATATTACGGTATGGTTGTTGATGGTGATTTTTGTGGTTTATTTTGCATTACCTCAATTCATGTAAAAAAATATTTAAAATTAAAGAAAAAAATGATATGATAGGTACGCAAAACCGATACTGATGTTTGTATAAGGTATCGGTTTCTTAGTTGAAGGAGGATGTAAATGGCTGATAAAATTATCGTATTGGACTTTGGTAGCCAGTATAACCAGTTAATTGCTCGTCGTATTCGTGAATTTGGTGTGTATTCAGAGCTTCATGCCAACACGATGACATTAGAGGAAATCAAAGCCTTAGGTGATGTTAAAGGAATCATCTTCAGTGGTGGTCCTAATAGTGTATATGACGAAGATGCGTTTAAATGTGATCCTGCAATCTTTGAAAGCGGACTTCCGATTTTGGGAATCTGTTATGGTATGCAGATGACACATTATATGAATGGTGGTAGTGTAAAGGCTTGTGAAGCGAAAGAGTATGGTCGTACAGAAATTACGATAGATACGGATTCCTTGTTGTTTAAGGGTTTACCAAGAAAACAAATCGTATGGATGAGTCATGGCGATCAGGTGGATGCTTTAGCGGATGGTTTTGTTAAGGATGCATTTAGTGATACTTGTACGTTTGCGGCTACGAGCAATGTGGAAAAAAATATATATACGTTACAGTTTCATCCAGAGGTTCGTCATACTGATTATGGAAATGACATTTTGCGTAACTTTGTGTTTGAAGTTTGTCATGCTGAAAATAATTGGTCCATGCATAACTTTATTGAAATGGAGATTGAAAAAATTCGGGCAACAGTTGGAAACGACAAGGTTCTGCTTGGATTAAGTGGTGGTGTGGATTCTTCTGTTGTTGCGGCTTTGTTGCATAAAGCGATTGGGGATCAGTTGATCTGCATGTTTATTGATCATGGATTGCTTCGTAAGGGCGAAGGTGAAAGTGTTATGGAAACCTTTGGTCGTGAAATGAACATTAATCTTGTGAAAATTGATGCAAAGGAACGGTTCTTAAGTAAGCTTGCTGGGGTGAGTGATCCTGAGCAGAAGCGTAAAATCATTGGAAATGAATTTGTTTACACCTTTGATGAAGAAGTGAAAAAGTTGACTAGTGGCGAGGATATCAAGTGGTTAGCGCAAGGAACTTTGTATACTGATGTGATCGAGTCAGGGACTAAAACAGCGCAAACGATCAAATCTCATCACAATGTCGGTGGATTGCCTGAGGATATGCAGTTCCAGTTGATAGAGCCATTGAATACCTTGTTTAAGGATGAGGTGCGTGCTCTTGGTACAGAGCTTGGGTTGCCGGATGAAATGGTTTGGAGACAGCCATTCCCAGGTCCTGGATTGGGTATTCGTATTTTAAGCGATATTACTGAGGAAAAGTTGGAAATCGTTCGTGAGTCTGATTATATTTTGCGTGAAGAAATACGTAAAGCAGGTTTGGAAAGAGATATTTGGCAGTATTTCACAGCGTTGACCAATATGCGTTCCGTTGGTGTTATGGGTGATCAAAGAACCTATGATTATGCTGTAGCGATTCGTGCGGTAACGTCAATTGATGGTATGACTGCGGATTGGGCGCAGATTCCTTATGATGTGTTAGGTGTTATTTCTAGCAGAATCGTAAATGAAGTAGCGCATGTGAATAGAGTGCTGTTGGATATTACGAGCAAGCCGCCGGGAACGATTGAGTTTGAATAGTGTGTTTAACTAAAAAGTGCCTTTTTCAGGGCACTTTTTTGCGTTTTGGGGCGTTTTTGATACCATTTTGATACCACAAGTCAAAATTGAACGATTCCTTTGACTATTTTTTAGACGGTTTACGGTTTAACATTAGATCAGAGTTTTCAGGGTAATTCAATTTCCAGTTCGTATATTCTTCACTGGTCATCTCGCCATTTGCTAGCTTTGCTTTACAAGCATACCAATCATCTAGCATTTCTTTTATGCTATGGTCGTAAATGGTAGGATCGTTATCAAGACGAAGAAATGGCATACTCTCTACCTTATCAACGGTTAAGCCAAATTGTTCTTCAAACTCAAAAAGGGTAAACATGAAACCATGATGATTTTCAATATCCGGTATCTTTAAAGCTTCAGGAGAAACTTCCAATATGTGAGCAATGCCATTGATGACATCCTCTTTCGGAGTACGTTTACCTGATTCATATTGGGCGATTCTGATATCAGCATTTCTTTCGGGATAGCCTAATCTCACTCCTAGTTCTTTTTGAGTGATACCACGAAGTGTTCTTACACGTTTAATTCTTGTACCTATTGGCATGCGATTGCTCCTTTCAATTCCTTTTTCAAACACATTATAACAAAGCAGAAAGTATTGATATTACCTACCGATATGCACATCTATTTCCATCCAAACAAGGCAAGATAGCAAATAGTTTAAATGTTGAGAGGAGAGAACTTGTTTATGAGTAGAAAAGTGTATGATACGCAAGGAAGGTGGCGAAACAAGATTGTCGCCTTCCGCATGTCACCTGAAGAGAATGTAATGCTTGATAAATTCGTTGCGATGTCAGGTTTGAACAAACAGGAGTATTTGATTCAAAGAGTTTTACAAAAAGATGTCATAGTAAAACCAAATCCTTATGTTCATAAATGCTTAGCAAAGCAATTACGTTATTTTATAGATCTGTTAGAAAATCAAAACTTTAATGAGATGAGTAATGATGATCAAGAAGTCATGAAGTATATGCTGAACATCATTTGTAAGCTAAATGGGGATGTTTTAGATGCCTGAGTATATCAATGGTAGTGAACTTATCAATATTGCTTCAGCAGGATGTGATGAGGTCATTCAAGATTTTCTTCCAGTTGGTGTAACGGTATTAGGGGCACCACAAAAGATTGGAAAAACATTCTTCTGTTTACAGTTAAGCAATGCAATCACAGATGAAGAAGAATTTCTTGGTCATACTGTGCAACAAGGGAGAGTGGTATATTGTGCTTTAGAAGATGCAAAGGAGAAAATAAAAAAGCGATATGAACAATTTGGGTGTCAAGCAAGTGAACAGATAGATTTTATCTTCAACGATAGCGTTCAGAAATTTAACATTGAACATGAACTAAATCACTTCACTTCAAAATATGAAAATATACGACTCTTTGTAATAGATACTTTTGCAAAAATGAGAGATAAAAATACAGAAGCAAAATATCTTTTAGAATATGATGAAGTGTCAAAAATTCATGCTTTAGCACTAAAATATCATATAGCGATTCTTCTTGTAACACATGTCAATAAACATATTGATTATCTGAATCCTTTTGATAGCATTTATGGTAGTCGGGGAGTGACTGCAGCAGCTGATGGTATGATGATTATGCTAAAAGCGCAGAATGATTTAGGTTTAAAAAATCTGTTTGTAATTGGTAAAGATATTCAAGAAAAAAAGTTATATTTAAAACAAGATCAACATTTAAAATATACCATAATTGACGATTTTGAAGATGGTCAAGAGGATGACGAGGATATTACAAAAGTTATTCACTTTATTGTAAGAAAAAAAGAGTATTTAGGTACTCATGAAGATTTAAGTGCAATTTTGAATTTGAAAATAACAGGTCGGAAATTATCAAGCAAGATAAGAAAATATAAATTCGTGTTTGATGATAATTTCATCATAATCAAATATCCACCAAGGAAAGCAAATGCAAGATTGATTGAAATGAAGTATATTGGTAATGACGATATGACGGTAGATAATCAGCATCAAAATGATACGTCATAATCGTCATACCGTCATGATGATAAGAAAACAAAAATGAGTGATTACTGTATTAGCAAGCAACGTAAGTTGGGGACAACTTACCCTAAATTTAGGGTGCCCCTAATACCCCAACGAAAGGAGAAGAATCATCATATGAGTAAAAAAAAGGAAATAAAAATTTGTTTAAATGATAGTGAATTAGCATTATTAAAAGTTATGTTACAAAGGCAGGTTATACTAGCCGAGAAAAATATATAAGAACAGTTCTATTGAATGGAGTATAAAGAAAGGAGCTAACGATGTTCGCCGATTTCTAAAGAGAACAGATAAAAAAGGCAAAAAAGCAGAAGTAAAA
>NZ_JBEQZJ010000052.1:0-21629 GCF_045223415.1 Hoskinsella mucinilytica
AATTATAATATAGAGGTGATGGTGATGAATTTTCGACAACTAAACGTATTTGTACAGGTAGCAGAAGAAGGAACTATGACAAAAGCCGCACAGAAATTATATATGACACAACCTGCGATTTCTCATATGATCCATGATTTAGAAGAAGAAATCGGAGTTGCTTTATTTGACCGTATCGGTAAGAAAGTATATTTGAATGCATATGGTAAGCAATTTTTAGATAAAACACGCCAAGTTTTGGATGGATATGAAGAATTAAAAAATGGTCCATTATCTCCACCCATAAGATTGGGATCTAGCATCACGATTGCGAATTTTTGGTTACCTGAGATCCTTCAAGCCGCCAATCAACAAGGCATACGTGTCATTGTCGAAGTGGATCGAAGTGAAGAGGTCTATCAAAAACTCACTAGAAATGAATTAGACATTGCGTTGGTTGAGGGCATCATCCAAGATGAACGTATGATACAAATTCCATTTTCCGAATATGATCTACATGCAATTTGCGGCATGAAACATCCTTATGCCGATAGGCAAAGGATAACGTTACAAGAACTTTGTGAGGAACCGCTATATTTACGTGAAAAGGGAAGTGCCATTCGGGAAGTCTTTGATGCAGCGCTACATTTGGCTAACATGTCAATACAACCTGTGTATACCAGTGTGAATTCGCAAGCCATTATTTCCGGTGTGAAAACAGGGCTGGGCATGAGTATTTTACCAGATCTGCTGGTAAAAGAAAATCCAGCCATTCATAGGCTGGATATCGAAGGTGTCTTACTACATAATACCAATCGATTGATGTATGGAAAGGATAAATATCAAAGTGAAGAAATGAAAGCTTTGATACAAATCATCTTATTGAAATAAACTTAAAATATCTTCTTCACTCATAGAAGTAATGCTACCCTCACTACCTTGTGTAAAGGTATTACTTAAATCCATTTTCTTTTCTTGAAGCTTTAAGATTTTCTCTTCGATACTGTTTTTCATGATCAATTTATAGACCTGAACATTTTGTGTTTGTCCAATACGATAAGCACGATCCGTTGCTTGATTTTGAGCTGACATATTCCACCATGGATCAAAGTGGATCACAACCTCAGCAGCCGTTAAATTCAACCCTGTTCCTCCTGCTTTTAAAGAAATCAAGAATACATCCGCTTCCTTATTTTGAAAACGATTGACAGCTTCTCTTCGTGCTTCTTTGCTTGTTTCTCCTGTCAGTTTTAAATAAGTGATGTCTTGTTTCACCAACTCATCTTCCATCAGATCCAATAAGGAAGTAAAGCTGGAGAACAACAATACTTTTTTATCATTGGCTTTAGCGGAAAGTATAAGATCCATACAGCCTTCCAACTTACTGGAACAAGTATCTATATTTTCATACAATAGTCTTGCATCACAACAAATTTGACGTAATTTGGTCATCATAGCCAAAATCTGAAAACGATCAAAGCCTTCCATATTCAGTTTTTTCTGAAGATCTTTATTGATCTGTACCAAATTAGCCACATACAGCTTTTCCTCTTCTTCACTGAACTCTAAATATTGAACCTTCTCTATTTTATCAGGTAATTCCTTTAAAACATCTTTCTTTATACGGCGAAGGATAAAAGGTTCAACAAGTTGTTTTAGCTTAACGCTGCGTTCCTCATTATGGTATTTGACGATCTCACGTTCATAATGCTTGCGGAAATAATGATAGTTATATAAATAACCGGGCATCAAAAAGTCGAAGATGCTCCAAAGCTCTGCCAATGAGTTTTCAATCGGAGTACCGGTCAATGCAAAGCGATGTTGTGCCGTTAACGTTTTAACAGCACTTGCATTTTTTGTGGTATGATTTTTGATATATTGTGCTTCATCCAACACAAGATATGCAAAGGTATGGTTTTTATAACATTCATGGTCTCTTCGAATATAATCATAGCTTGTGACGATCACATCATAATTTTGAATCTTTAAGATCTGTCCTTGACGTTTGCTAGCACTACCATGAACACAAAGACAATGTAATTTTTTACTGAATTTTTGAATTTCCTCTTGCCAATTGAAAATTAAAGAAGCAGGAGTAATGATAAGCGATATGGAATCCGGATGTTGATTTTTTTCATCCTCCAATAAGCAAATCATCTGTAAGGTCTTGCCAAGTCCCATGTCGTCAGCAAGGATACCACCAAAGCCATAAGCACTCATTGTTTTTAACCATTGAAAGCCAAAGACCTGATAATCTCTTAATATTTGTTCATAACCCTCAGGTAATGCAAAGCTATCCTGTTGGATATGACGCATATGTTTTAATGTTTCCTCAAAGGTAGCATTGCGAATGATTTGCGCATGTTTGGTATTGTTCGTCAATTCATCAAGCTCAAAGCTATGGAAAATAGGAAGGGAAATACTTCCATTGGAAAAATCTTGCGCAGTCAAGTTCAAGTCTTCCATCATATCATTGATTTCCTTAATGTTCTCTTGTTCCAGATAAATTAAATCACCATTTTTGAGACGATGATATTTTTTCTTTCTTCGATAACTTTTTAACACAGCATAGATTTCATCTTGTGGGATGTGAACGGAATTGACATCAACCGCAAGCAGATTATTTTCCATCCGAATACCAATTTGAAATTTGACTGATTTTGGAGCATTCATCTGTTGTATGGTATCACTGACAAAGACATCACAAAATCCATCCAAGTAAGATAGACCATCTTGAAGAAAGCCCATAAGCAAATGAGAATCTGCATGGATATAAGCTACGCCGGCATCCTGATCTATCACATCAGCATAAGATTCAACGAGCATTTTACAACGATCGATCAAGATACTTGACATACTCTTGGCATCAAAGATAGAACAATTCAATGCATCTCGTCTTGCATAGATTCGTATAGAAAGATCACCGTTTTCTTCCATATCCACAAAACAACTTAGCTTTGGTTCTTCCAGCTGATATTCCTCGATACTATCTCCCTCTAATGTGACATGATCTTCGATTTGAGGATAGACATACGTACAAAATTCTCGCATATCATCTTTTTCAATAAGAATTTGACGTTGTTGTTTCAGTTGTTCTAAAAGATAGGTACAAGTATCAAAGATTTCTTTTTGAAATCGGTGGAAGCAATCATCTTCATACAGATACCAATAAGAATGACCCTTATAGATGCGATCAAAATTCAAAGGAGTGGTTAATAAAAACCCTAACTCATCTTTTTTGATATGTAGAGGTATGGTATCTAATTCATCTATCGCAAAGCTACAATTGATCGTTCCATTTCCTTCTTCGCTATAAAAGTCATAAAAATCATCCAAACTGCGATGATCCAATACTAAATTACGCTTATCCATATATCCATATTCCAATTCACTGATATGCTCATTGCGATAACGCTGTAAAAATTGAATGGTTAGTTTCGCTGTTTCATCAAAGGCATCAGGATGATGAGTGAAATTCAGATTTTTACCATAATATACCTTAGCTCGTTTTTCTACGGCATCTAAAAAAGTAAGAATATTCTTTAATACATAATATTTTTCGTTTCCTAGTTTATAGCTGATGGTTAATGCGTGATTACGATCATCAAGAGTTGCGAACATTTTCACTTTATTAGAGAGTAAATTTGCTTGAAATTCACCTTCACTCATTCGCTTATAGGTATTTAAAAAGGTTTTCGATTGTTCTATCTGACGTTGTATCAGCCAATCTTGAAGCTCTTTTTCACGCTCAATTCGTTTTTCATAATAATAGGGAAAACTGGATGGTGTGATGTCATTTAAAAATAAAAGAACAGCGCCTACATGACCACAAGCGTATTCTTCATCACAATAACGACATTCACAAGAATACTGATGAATGATGCCAGTTTCCATCAGTGTGACATTCACATGGTTACGATAAGAAAAGGCTTCAACAACTGCAAAGATTTCATAACAGTGATTTGCGTGATCGTGATGAATTTCCATGTTTTCTACGACACCTTTTTGATGATAATTTCTTGCGACAGCCCAATTTCGTTCATTGAAAATACGTGGAATTTCGCTTTCTAGTATATACACTTTACGATCACCTGCTTTCTGCTATAGGTATTGTATCAAATTTCAGCTTTAACTTTAAGCGGTTTTATCAGTAAATTCTAAATTTTTTATAATATAAGTATGCTATTCAAATCTATGATAAATTCAAGAATCGAGATGACCATCGAAAAATCAAAAAAAAGAAAATAATGATTGACAAATACTAGTGAAATAAGTAAAATATACGTGTTGCCGAAATTGGGGTATAGCCAAGCGGTAAGGCACCAGACTCTGAATCTGGCATTTCCTTGGTTCGAATCCAAGTACCCCAGCCAATGAAAAAATTAAAGTCGCTTAGGCGATTTTTTTTCTTTTTTATGCTTTTGAAATCATCGCATCAAAAAGGTGATATCACGCTTCTGTATAAGGATGATGTTTGATCCAACGCCGATAAGAAGTATCTCTTTTTCTTTCTAGAAATTCCTCATGAGGAAAATGCAAAGGATTCATTCCTGTTTCCTTATATATATTTAAGATATCAATGGCGTCTTCTACTAAAGGTTCTAAACGCATGATGCCATATAATCTTGCTGGTATGATATAGATTGGGATACGTACCTTATCTTCCTTGATCAAATTTTTTGCGGTATGAATTGAATGGGGACATACCAAAGCAAGGTCATATTTTTCTTGATGCTTTGGTAAAAATACAAGTGGCAAGTAATCAATAGATACTTTTGTTTCCCAATTTCTTTTTTCAATTGTGCTTTGAAATTGTGCAGATAATATACTAGATGACATTCCTCCACCGCAACATACAACCAAACGTAACATGAAGCTCCTCCTTAGGTCGCTTTTTAGCGACATTATACTAGTATCGTATCATAAAACTTAGTGATTGAAAAGAAAAAGTTATAATAAATAGAAAACGCTTTCGTGAGAATAAAAATTATATGTAATCCTGTTGATCATTATCGTGATAATGGAAACAATAAGGTAATAGAAAAGTAATCACCCTCTTTAACTTGTCTAGAGTTAGGACGATTAACATATTATAATTGGAATGCAAGAGGTAGATCATCAATGGATCATTTTATTTCCCGATTATTTTTCAATCATGCTTTGAAATTATGCGAGTAATACGCTAGATGACTTTTCTGCTAATCATGACATACAAGCTAATGATTAGCTGAGTAAACAAGGATATACTTTAGAAGAAAAGTATCGTATAATAAACGTGAATGGAGGGACTGTAAATGACGAATCTTGATGAAGTGCTGACATTTAGTGAGGCTGCGGAAAAATGGGGCCTTGCGGATGGAAAATCCATTAGAAAAGCAGTGGAACGGCATCGATTTGAACCTTATGAAATCAAGAAAAGTGGTAATGTTTGGCTTACAACTTATGATGCAATGTATCGAGTTTTTGGAGCACCACGCAGTCATCCTATGACCATATATTATTTTGATTTTTATGAAGATACCATGCGAAGTAAAGTAAGCGAGTTGTTTAAAAAAGCAGAAGAAGAAATAAAAAAAGGTGAGATGGTATCCATCGTGGAAAGTAGAGAACGTCCGGATCGAATTTTCTGTATTTTGAAATCTATGGAAGAAATGGAAGGACTAAAGAGACGATTACGATACTATTTAGAATTTGATGATGTATTTCAAGATAAAGAGGAGAAGCCATATGAAAAAAAGAATGTTGGAATGTAAAACGTTTGAAGCAGAAGTAGTGGAAAAGAAAGTATTGCCGTTTGTGGACATCGCAGGAAATCGAGGAATACCGGTACCTGATCCTGTTTATCAGATCATCATGGAAACTCCAGAAGGAAAGATGGAATTTAATGTGAGTGAATTTGAATTTGAGGTTTTGGAAATCGGTGATAAGGGTTGTTTAAAGGCAGGAATCTATAAGCATTATAATGAACTCATCAGTTTTGGCGATAAAATCTTTGAAGTAAAAGACTTATAAAAAGAGCATTGCTCTTTTTTTGATCCACAAAATAAGAGAAGTCTATATATAGAAAAACAAGCAAATCTGTTTTCCTGTTTGTTTTTCTTATAATGAAATGTTATAATGCAACCATGTGACTTTGGAGGTAAATGAAAACTATGATAGGAACAAATAACCTTAGCGTTCGTTTTGGCGCTAGAACTTTATATAAAGATGTGAATTTAAAATTTACAGATGGCAATTGCTATGGATTGATCGGTGCCAATGGTGCCGGGAAGTCTACTTTTTTGAAAGTACTTGCAGGAGAATTGGCACCGGATACCGGCGATGTTTATATGGGACCACATGATACCTTATATACACTAAAGCAGGATCATTTCCAGTTTGATGAATATCCTGTGTTAGAAACCGTATTGATGGGAAATGAAAAGCTATATCAAATTATGAAAGATAAAGAGGCACTTTATACAAAAGAAGGAGAATTTACAGAAGCGGATGGTCAACTTGCCGGAGAATTAGAGGAAGCTTTCGCTGATATGGACGGATGGAATGCAGAAAGTGATGCCGCAATGTTATTATCCGGACTTGATATACCTGTAGAGCTACACACTTCTTTAATGAAAGATATTACGCCTGCACAAAAGGTCAAAGTGCTATTGGCACAGGCATTGTTTGGAAAACCTAGTACCTTATTACTAGATGAGCCAACCAATGGATTAGATCTAAAAGCTGTGGCATGGCTTGAAAACTTTTTGATCAATTATGAAAGTACAGTCATTGTTGTATCTCATGATCGACACTTTTTGAATAAGGTTTGTACGCATATTGCGGATGTAGATTATGGAAAAATAAAAATCTTCACAGGTAATTATGATTTCTGGTATGAATCCAGTCAGTTGCTTTCTAAACAAATGAAAGATGCCAATAAAAAGAAAGAAGATAAGATTAAAGAATTAGAAGCTTTTATTGCAAGATTTTCAGCAAATGCAGCAAAAAGTAAGCAAGCAACTTCTCGTAAGAAAACATTGGATAAGATTGTATTAGATGATTTACAACCATCTACAAGAAAATATCCATTCATTGATTTCAAACCGGAAAGAGAATCAGGAAAATCAATCTTGTTTTTAGAGGGTATTGGAAAAAATATAGAAGGAAAACAATTATTACACAATATTTCATTCTCTATGATGAAGGGAGATAAGGTTGCTTTGATTGGTAATCCATTACAAACTTCGCTGTTATTGAAGATCATCGCAAAAGAAATCACCATGGATGAGGGTAGTATGGAAATCGGTCAAACGATTACACCTTCTTATATCCCGGATGATAATACTTCCTATTTTGAAGGAGAACAAAATATATGTGAGTGGTTAAGCCGATATACGAATATAGAAGATATGTCTTATATTCGTGGATTCTTAGGAAGGATGTTGTTTAGCGGAGAAGAAGCATTGAAACCGGTCAATGTGTTATCCGGTGGTGAGCGTGCTCGCTGTATGCTTTCTAAAAGCATGTTAGAAGCACCAAACCTATTGCTTTTAGATGATCCAACCAATCATTTGGATCTGGAAAGTATCCAAGCATTGAACAATGGCTTAGTAAGCTTTAAGGGAGAAATGATTTTTACCTCCCACGATCATCAGTTCATTCAGACCATTGCCAATCGTATCATAGAGATTACAGAGGATGGCATTATCGATCGACGTATGAGCTATGATGAATATTTGGAAAGAGAGCTTGGAATAGAAGAATAATGAAAACGGAGACGATGAAGATTGAAGTCGTCTCTTTTCCTTATAAATCAACGAAAAAACAGCTTTCAATCTTGCGAAACTACCTTGATTAAGGTATCATAGATATGCGGAATGAAAGGATGACAATATGAAAAAGGTAAGAACAAGATTTGCACCTAGTCCAACAGGCTATATGCATATAGGAAACTTAAGAACAGCGCTGTTTGAATATCTGATAGCAAAGCATGATGGAGGAGACTTTATTCTGCGTATTGAGGATACCGATCAAGAGCGTTTGGTAGAAGGTGCTGTAGATATTATTTACGATACTATGAAAGAGGTTGGTCTAAATCATGATGAGGGACCGGATATCGGTGGTGACTATGGACCATATGTACAATCTGAACGATTACCAATGTATAAGAAATATGCAGATGAATTGGTTGATTTAGGTGGAGCACATTATTGCTTCTGTGGTGAAGAAGAGATCGAGAAACAAAGAAAAGAGGCAGAAAGCCTTGGTATTTCTTTTAAATATGATGATCCTTGTAAACACATTAGTATGGAAGAAGCAAGAGAACGTATTGCCAAAGGTGAAAAATATGTTGTAAGACAAACCATTAAGCATGGAGGAGAAACTTATTTTGATGATGAGGTTTATGGAAGAATCGAAGTTGACAATAGTATTCTTGATGAATCAGTATTATTGAAATCTGATGGATATCCTACTTATAATTTTGCCAATATCATTGACGATCATCAGATGAATATTACACATGTCGTAAGAGGAAACGAATATTTATCTTCTACACCAAAATACAATTTAATTTATCAATCTTATGGATGGGATATCCCTACCTATGTACATGTTCCACCTGTAATGAAAGATGAACAACATAAGTTAAGTAAACGTAACGGAGATGCTAGTTTTCAAGATCTAGTGAAAAAAGGTTATTTACCACAGGCGATTTTAAACTATATCGCACTTCTTGGTTGGTCACCTGAAACAGAACAGGAAATTTATACCTTAGATGAATTGATCAAAGTATTTGATATTAAGCGTATTAGTAAATCTCCGGCTATTTTTGACATTGATAAACTAACATGGATGAATGGTATGTATTTACGTGCTATGAATGAAGAAGAATTCTTTACTTTAGTAAAACCTTATATTGAAGAAGGTGTACATAGCAATGTTGATTTACGCTCTATCGCAAAAATTCTACAACCACGTACTGATGTTTTAACAACCATCCCGGAAGCAGTAGACTTTATCGACGAATTACCTGAATATGATAATGTGATGTATATTCATAAGAAAATGAAAACAACTTATGAAATTGCCTTAACTGCATTAAAAGAAGCAAACGATGCATTATCTCAATTACAAGATTGGTCAAGTGAGGAAACCCTGCATGAGTTATTATTATCTTTACCGGCAAAACTTGGAATGAAAAATGGACAGGTATTATGGCCAGTACGTACTGCTATTACTGGTAAGCAGTTTACACCTGGAGGAGCAATTGAAATTGCACACATCTTAGGAAAAGAAGAAACGTTGAAACGTATCGCAATAGGTATTGAAAAATTAGAAAAAGAATGTACTCAATAAATAAAAGCGAAGGTATGAGTACCAATGTCATCAACTTAAGGTAACTTGAAAAAAAAGAGTATTCAGTATAGAGAACAATCAAATGTTCCTAGAGAGAATACTCTTTTTTTGAAATATAAGTGCGCAAAAAAAATACGAATCAAACAGAATTTTTTCATTTCACACTACATTAATACGAATAACGGTAAGTCGTTCTATGTTTATTTACACGCTTTTTCTTCCTGCTATATATACTGTCTCTATCATGGCGTATAGGACAAAGATGACGCATCATTTCCTTGTCCATTTTTATTGATGCTTTCTTAGCTAGTTTAGGCTGGTCATAATACACAAATATCTTTAACAGATAGTGCTTTAATTTCCCGCTCGCATAATTTCTGTTAAATGCCATCTCATATTTATATCTTTCCTGTTGTATTTTGCTTAAGTTTTCTTTTGAACATATAATATCGGATATGGCATTATATACTAATGCACATGCGTATATATCCTGTTTGATCAATTTTTCTCGATAACCTGAGAATTCTTCCATCTTTAACTGTGACTTCATGGATCGATAACAGGTCTCTATGTCCCAGCGCAGATGATACAGTTCTTTCATACTTTCTGTATCAAAATCAGTATCAGAAAGATTTGTTAACAATATCTCTGTCGCTGTACTTCCATCATTGAGTACAATTTGGAATTTTACAAAACGTAAATGATAGGTGGTATTCATGAGTTTTATCCGAAATGCGCGATCTTCACGAAAGTCATTACTCCGCAATCTATCATATATGACATCAATCCATTTATCATCTTCATCACCATGAAGTTCCGCACATTCCCTCTTGAAATCATTTGTTTTTAATCGAAAGACAAAATTTTGACCGCTGTCTGACATCTGATCAATCAGTTTTATAGAAGGGTATCCTCTGTCAAATATACAAACCATTTTTGATCCTTGGGGTAAGATAGCACGTGCATAACTCAGATGATCTTCTGCACTTGATTTCTCACTGTATTTATACGAATTTATAGATATATCTAAAATACATTTATTGATGACATCAAAAATACTGGAAGCGGAACCCATCACTGGATCATTATCAACATCATGCAGTTTTGTTTTCCAAATCTCTTTATTATCTCGCCATTTAGGTATTAAAAAATCACTTCCATCAATCGCCATAATATAATAACCATTTAATTTTAATAATTTCTTTTCTGCATATACATCTCTGTTAATATCATGAAGAATTGTACGAAGTGCATCAGGGTTAAATTTCATCCGTGCATTAAAATAACCTGTCTGTGATATTTCTATATTTTCATCTACTTGCTCATAAAAGTCGGAAATTTCATTCTTCTGTGATTTTCCGGTTGTGGCAAGCATCTGCATAAAAATATGAGGCAGAAGAATTTTTCTTTTTCTCGTAAAAGCGCTTGGATTATCTCCACGTATTTCACCAATATATTCATTTTCAAGCAGAAAGGCGGTTTTATGAATTCTGTACAGGTAAGTTTTTTCACACGACATCATAAGGTATCCTCCGGATAGACCAATAATGGTTTATTCTTAGCATAAGCTGCTTTAAGATAAGGAATTTGGTCTATAGTGACTTCACCAAGATAAGCAACAGTTTCCTGAGAAACTTTTGAGCCATTTCTAGTAGATTTTACAATACTGGCATAAATCTTGGAGCCTTTTTTCCAAGTTCTCACATACATAACAACACCATTATACACACTACAAATTGATCAAAATATATATTTAATAATGTATAATTATCCTTTCATTACACACTACAATTATAACATAATTAAAGGCGAAATAGATACCCATTTCGGATATTCATTTCACCTTTTTTTCGTTTCCCATGCAATAAACTACACATTTGTCAAGATACCTTAAGTTGATGACATTGGTATGAGTACCTTCGCTTTATTATAATAATTGCAACATCCATTGCATGCTAAGGCATACCAATGTAATGCATATCCAGCAACAAAAGCCCATGAAGATCGGTTTTCCGCCACTTTTCACAAGCTGTACCAAATTGGTATGAAAGCCAATTGCTGCCATAGCCATGATAATAAAGAATTTACTAAGCTGTTTTAGAAAACAGACCAATCCCAAAGGTAAATTACATATGCTGGTAATCAAGGAAGCGAACAAGAATAGAAGAATAAAGAATGGGAATATCTTTTTGATATCAAAACTACCTTGTGCTGTTGTTTCTTGTTTTTTTGCTTCTTTGACACGTAAGATCGCCAAAACAAGTGTAATCGGAATAATGGCTAACGTTCTAGTTAATTTCACAATGGTTGCATGATCCAACGTATTACTTCCATGAATGCCATCCCATGCGCTTGCAGTTGCTGTTACAGAAGATGTATCATTAACGGCAGATCCTGCAAAAATGCCAAAGCCATGATTAGATAATCCTAATGCACTACCTAAGGTAGGAAATATCAGAGCAGCTAAAATATTGAATAAAAAAATAACAGAGATGGATTGTGCTATTTCTTCATCTTTTGCCCCTATGACAGGTGAGGTTGCCGCAATTGCAGATCCGCCACAAACAGAAGATCCTACTCCAACCAATACAGAAGTATTTCTATCCATTTTTAGAAGCTTGGAAAGAAGGAAGGATACGATTAAAGAGGTTGTGATGGTCGATAGAATAATAGGAAGTGATTCAGAGCCGGTTTCAAATACATCTTGTATATTTAATCCGAAACCTAATAAGATAACAGCATACTGTAATATCTTTTTTGATGTGAAGGTAACACCTTCATGGAATCTATCCTTCTTTTTTATCCATTGATTACATATCATTCCGATTAAGATTGCAAAAACAGGACCGCCAATCAGAGGAATCTGTTGACCTAATAAAAAGGAAGGAATGGCGATCAAAAGGCATAATAAAATGCCAAAGCTATTTACTTTTATTGTATTCATACAGTTCTCCTTTACAACGGTTTCCATTATATACCAGCTTCTTAAGAATCAAAAATTATAAATATTTATATGAGAATAACGAAAATTAATAGTCATGAATAACGCATAGTATCATAAGATGATATAATATTAACGAGGAGTGATCATGATGACACAAGAAATCGAAACAAGGATCCAACAGTTTCTTAAAATAAGATGTAGTGCAAAAGATACCATTAATGCAATGCTTGAAATGGAATTTGTAGATTATGACATAGAACATAAAAGTGTGACCTTAGCTTTTCCAATAAAAACATGGGAACTAAATCCAGCAGGAAATATGCACGGTGGTATGATTTGTGCAGCCCTTGATGTAACGATGGGATGTGCTTCTTTCATTTACAGTAAAGCTGCCTTTACGCCAACGATACAGATGTCTGTGAACTTCGTAAAGGGAATCAAAGCTGGAGATACTTTGTTCATACAGGGAATCTGTGATCATGCAGGTTCAAGAATGGCTCAAGCAAGATCCATTGCTTATGTAAAAAAGAGCGGGGAGGTTGCGGCAACTGGTAACGGTTCTTATGCTTTAAATACATATAAATAAATGAAAGATACTGTTTTTTTGGGATTTTCATGATAAAATGAATACAATAGAAGGTGGAAAAAGGAAATAAAATTATGAAAATTAATCAGTTAAAAAATTTTGTCGCAATCGTTGATTACGGAAGTATCAATAAGGCATCTGAGCGATTATATGTTTCTCAACCTGCATTAAGTCGCTCCATACAGGCGTTAGAAGAAGAAATGGGAAAGGAGCTTCTAGTTAGAAGCAATCATGGGGTATCCATGACCCCAACCGGAAGGCTATTATATTATTATAGTCAATCCATATTGAATGAATTAAGTACATTGGAAAAATTGAAGCGATTAGGTGAAAAGGCAATTTATTCAAAATTGAGCGTTTCTATCAATAATATCTTTCTAAAAGATGATTTGATCTTACAATGTTACGAAAAACTGTTAAGTAACGAAACAGAAATTCAAATGATGGAAACAACGGCAGAGGATGTATTTAATGATGTCATAAATTCTAAATCAGAATTAGGTATTATGATCATGAATGACTATCAATTACCAGTCTTGAAGAAAATGGCTGAAATTAATAATTTGGAATTATTCATCATTGGAACAGGGCCGATTTATATTCATGTGAATGAGAATAACCCTTTAGCCTCTAAGGATGCCATTCGATTTTCTGAACTTCTGGATTGTACTTATATTCATTTACCTTCTGATTTTTTCTCTAATTTGAACCACTCCATTAATATCGATGGAATTCAATTGACAAGCTTTCCCAAAACTTTGGTCATGAGTAACTACCATGCCATTTTAAGCATACTTAAGAAAACCAATTCATTCTTGGTGGGGCATAGGTGGCAAGTGGATGAATTAAAGCATTCTAAGGTAAAGAGCTTATTGTTGTTGAATAGTGATATCAATAAGCATTTTGTCATTCTTAAACGTAAAAATGAATTGTTTTCAGATGCAGCAGAAATCTTCTTAAAGATCATCAATGAGAACTATGCACAAATGTAGCTATGCAAATAATGCATAGCCAGCACTTGGGTAATTGGCATTATACAAACTTATTAATCTCGACTATAATATGGGTGTAAGGTAAAAGAAATAAATATTTACCAATACTTAAAAAAAGATTACCAAAAAGATAATCGAGAGGAGATAAGATTATGAAAAAGAGTACGTTATTATCACTAGCTACAGCAGGGGCTATCGTAGCAACAAGTGTGGGGACTTTCGCAGCATGGGATGTTACCCAAGTAACAACAGAGACAAAAAGTTTAACTTTAGGGAAGGCAGTAGTGGTTCAGGCGACATCAGGTAATTTGACGAAAGATGTAAAAAATAATTTGAATAATGATGAAGGTGAAAGTATTAATGGCGATATAACAGTAGATCTTTCATCAGTTGATACGCCTTTACAAACTAACCGTTCATTAGAAATTACGCCAAATGTGAACTTTAAAAATGGAGATGCCGCAATTGCAGATGTAGTAGAAGGTACTGATTATACAGTTGAAGTAAAGAAAGCAGATAAGGTTCTTACTTCTACAGGTGGAGTTGTGACAGATGATTCAATTGATACTTTTGATGCAAATACAAATAAATATACAATTGTAGTTACACCAAAGAATTCTACTAAATTGTCTGAAAAGACTATAGAAATATCTGCTACAATCGAATTGAAGTAAATTAAAGCCGTATCAAACGGCTTTTTTACTAAACAAATGCTGATATCTATAGTAAAATAAAAGACAAAGGGGAGTTGTTTATGCAATGAAACTGCTAAAGAAAATAACATCCATATTAAGTGCTATATTTTTGATAGCACTTTTTGTGCTTGTTGTTTCTATGCAGTTGTATCCTGAAGATACTTCAAGATTTATTGGATATCGATTCTATACAGTGTTGACCAATAGTATGGAACCAGTGATACCAACATACTCTCTTGTTTTTAGTAAGATGATAGATGAAGATGATCCAATACCACCTGATACTATCGTTACCTTTCAAGCGAATCGATTCGGAGAAGATATTTTATTAACACATTATTTTAGAGAAACACAAATAGGTAACGATGGAAATCTTTATTATCGAACGCAAGGAGCAACCGCACCGGACTATGATAATTATGAAACAAGCCGAAGTGATATCATTGGTACTTATGTATTTCATATACCATACTTAGGCAAAGTCTTTTTGTTTCTGAAAAGTAAATTTGGATTTATCATGTATGCAGAATTATTTGTGATTTGGTTGGTCAATCAAACAATCAAAACACGATGGGATGAAAAAGCACAAGAAAAGAGAATCAAAAAGAAACGACCGTTTGCAATTACAGAACTATCAATGGAAGAACATGAAGGATGTCTGATGCTTACGGGATATTTAGAAAACAGAATGAAAAAATCCGCAAAATATGTTGTAGCGAAGTTAACATTCTTTGATTCAGAGAAGAATATAGTAAAAGAAGATAAATGGTATTTGGTAGGAAGAGAACCACTGAAACAAAACGAAAAAGTGC
Organism: Hoskinsella mucinilytica; assembly: GCF_045223415.1. Classification (NCBI taxonomy): domain Bacteria; kingdom Bacillati; phylum Bacillota; class Erysipelotrichia; order Erysipelotrichales; family Erysipelotrichaceae; genus Hoskinsella; species Hoskinsella mucinilytica. Next base: position 15,348 of record NZ_JBEQZJ010000052.1, read on the forward strand.
CTTTTACCTATACGATAACAGAGCCAGAAGATGTGAAGGATTTCGAGATTCATATCATAAAATACAAACATTAGTCAGCTATCATTTCAATAGCTGGCTTTTTCAAATTGAAAATAGGGAAATCACTAGGCGAAATCATAGAAATGGAGTACAATAGTTACTGGAAAATATAATGGAGGTTACATATGACAATCATAGAAAAATTAGCAGCATTACGTGTTTTGATGAAAGAAAGAGATTTAGACGTTTATATGATTCCTACTTCAGACTTTCATGAAACAGAATATGTTGGAGAACACTTCAAAGCAAGAAGCTATATGTCAGGATTTACTGGTTCACAAGGAACTTTGGTCGTAACGACTCAGGATGCTGCATTATGGACAGATGGAAGATATTTTATTCAAGCAGCAAATCAATTGAAAGACACTACGATCACATTGATGAAACAAGGAGAAGAAGGCGTACCAACCATTGGACAATATATATATGATCACATGACAGAACAGGGCGGATTGGGCTTTGATGGTCGTGTTATGAATACGAAGCTGGTTAAGGGTATTTTGTATAAATTGCAAGAGAAACAAGTGCGAGTTTCTTATGAGGAAGATTTAGTGGGGATGATTTGGAAAGATCGTCCTGGGTTGCCTGAAAAACAAGGCTATTTGTTAAAGGAAACATATAGTGGAAAAAGCACAAAGGATAAATTAAAAGACTTGCATGAAAAGATGGGAAAACATGGAGCAAGTCATCATATTGTTACATCATTAGATGATATTGCATGGATTACGAATATGCGTGGATGGGATATCGCATGTTATCCGGTTGTTTTATCTTATCTTGTATTGACATTGGATGGTGGCACCATTTATGTGGATCAGAAAAAACTGACAGAAGAACTGATTCAAAATTTCAATGAAAATCATATCGAGATAAAAGACTATCACGATATTTATGAAGATGTGAAAGCAATACCAAAAGATGCTGTAGTTCTGTTAGATAGTAGCGTAGTTAATTATGCAATTACACAAAATCTTCATGAGAATATCAAATTGATCGATCATGTGAATCCAAGTCAAATGATGAAAGCAATGAAAAATGAAGTTGAATTAGAAAATAATAGAAAAGCACATATCAAAGATGCAGTGGCGATGACCAAATTTATGTATTGGTTGAAAAAGAATGTTGGAAAAGAAAGCATTACAGAAATAAGTGCAAGTGAGTATCTAAAGAAATTACGTATTGCGCAAGGAGCAATCGATTTGAGCTTTCAAACGATATCAGCATATAAAGAGCATGCAGCGATGATGCATTATAGTGCAAATGAAGAAAGCGATGTTGCTTTGAAAAACGAAGGAATGCTGTTAGTGGATAGTGGCGGACAGTATATGGAAGGAACCACAGATATTACCAGAACGTTTGTATTAGGACAAATCACAGAAGAAGAGCGTTTTTATTTTACAACCGCATTGAGAAGCAATATTGCGCTAAGCAAAGCAAACTTTCTGTATGGATGTCGTGGTATGAATTTAGATATCTTGGCAAGAGGGCCATTATGGGATCATCAGATGGATTATAAATGTGGTACAGGACATGGCGTTGGTCATCTATTAAATGTGCATGAAGGACCAAATGGTTTTCGTTGGAAAATTGTACCTGAAAGAAAAGATAGCTGTATTTTAGAAGAAGGAATGACACAATCCAATGAACCTGGCGTATATGAAGAAGGTAAATTTGGTATTCGTCATGAAAATGAGATGGTTGTTCATAAGGGAGAAAAGAATGAATATGGACAGTTCATGTATTTTGAAACTATCACATTTGTTCCATTTGATTTAGATGGATTAGATGTTTCACTGATGACCCAATATGAAAAAGAATGGTTAAATTGGTATCATGGACAAGTTTACGAAAAGGTATCTCCATTCTTAAGTGAAGAAGAAACCATATGGCTGAAGGAGGCTACAAGAGCTATCTAAGATAGCTCTTCTTTTCAGTTATGAAATCTATCTTCGTGGAAATTCGATGTCCTTATTGTGGAGCAACTTCTTATCATAAAAGTGAAACATTATTATTAAAAGGATTTGAAACAAGCTTTGATCTTCAATTGAAAGATGGAAGCTTTTTTCGCAAACACTGTCATATATGTGGTAAGGATAATACTGTCATTCATCCTTTAATGTATGTGGATAAACAGCATCATTTCGTTTTATTGATCAAGGCAAAGAAAGAACAAAAAGAATCAGATCATGAACTTCATAAAGGAGATACTCATCTTATAAAACGTTATATATCTGATGTTGAACATATAGGTGAAAAAATAAGCATATTAGAAGATGGATTGGATGATCGATGCATTGAGATTTTAAAGGTAAAGTTATGGTTGCATTATCGAAAGACAGACAAACAATTAAACTCAATTCAGTATCATGATTATGATGCAAAGAGTAAAACATTATGGTTCGATATAGATATAGAGGGTAGAAAAGATATTGCTGGAGTCGAATATACAAGTTATGAAGCTTTGAAACTGAAGATGTTGAACATGCCATCAAAGTTTTTTGAAATTGATCAGAGTTGGGCGTTGACATGGATGAAAACACAATAGTTTACCTTTTATCATACTAGATTGTATTTTTCTATTATATGCATTATAATGAAACCACTTGTGAAGAGAGGGATAGGATGGATACTTCAGATACAACACAGATAGGTTTTACTTTTCAAATGAGTCTGGATTCTTTTCTTGAAGAAGTAGATACAGAGAGAAAAACAGAATCTCAAAGCTATCAAGATGCGCTGAAGATGTTACAAGAGGCATATCGATATCGTAGTAATCAAAAAAAATGCGATATTGCGAAAACGGCCATTCAGATTTGTAAAGATTGTATTGAAGCATATCTGATGTATGGAATGTATGCAAGAGATATCTATGAGAAAATATCAGTTTTACGATATGGGATGGAATTGGCAGTTTTGAATATCGGTAAGGAATTTTTTTTAAGAAATATAGAAGATTTTTACGAACAGGATGTCGCAAAGCCATTGTTAAGGATCAAGTATGCATATGCTGTATGTTTATATGAAGCAGGTAATGTGGGAAAAGCACAAAAGCAATTTCAAGAAATATGGAATCTTAATCCATCTGATGTTTTTAATGTAAGGCATTATTTATATGCAACTTATTTATATTTTGAACAATATGAAAAATGTAGAGAGTTATTGTCAAAAGAAAAGCAAATGGATGCATTTTTGATATATACGGATTTTTTTCTGTTGTTGAAAGAAGAGAATATAGAAGAGGCAATGATCAAAGTAGCGGAATTACAAAAAGCGAATCATCATTTGTATGATATTTTGACATATCGTTCGATGAATACAACTGCTGCATATTATCATCCGTTACCAGGGTCTTTTGAAGAGGCTGCTTATATTTATAAGATCTTATCTAAGATCATTTTATCAATGGAACATTTACCAGTATTTTTGATTGATCATGAAAATCAAAAATAATAGGCATTTTTCGTCAATTCGTTTGTAAAAGATTTTCAAAAAGCAATTTTCGTTTTATAATATTGAAATCACATGAAATTTTTGTATATAAAAGAAAGGTTGTGTAGCATGAAAGTAAGTAGGGAGAGATTGCAAATAATTGGCAAGATGATTGGCATCTTGAGGGAAGAGAAAAGACAGAATAAGCAAAATAGTTGGACACAGATTAGATTTTGTGAAAATATTTGTAGTCCAAACACTTTAAAGAGTATAGAAAGTGGCAAGGTAGGTAGATCTGATGCTATTTATGAACAATTGCTTGCTAAGTTAGATTTAAAGTATGGAGAGTTTCCTGTTATCGATGAAGCTATTCAAAATATTATTGATGAATTGTATGAAGCGATTGAATATTTTGATAAAGATAGGATAAATAAACTTACTAATAAAGCTTTAAAGGTATTGGAGCAGGTCAAGATGTATATATACTATTCAGAATTACATGATATTATGAGCGACATAAATAATTATTATGTAAATATTAGTCCTATATATGTAAAAAAAGCAGAACATTATTTAGAGACAATGAAATTATTTCCAATAGAAATGAGAGATATTCTAAAATTATTAATTTTTGCTGGAGTAAAACTTGAATGCACTAGTAATGTAGAGCTGTATGAACAATATGTTAACAAGTTAGATATAAAAAACACCAATCTACCTTGTTTCAAAATTAATTTGTTACATTATTATCATATAAAAAATGAAAGGTTTAAAATCATAGAATTAATTAAAGAACTAGAAGAAGTTTTTATAAAGGAAAACAATATAATAAGATTATTAGGTGTCTATAATGCAGGTTTATCTAGTTTAAGTGTGATTGATAATACATTAAGAGATTTGTATCAAAAGAAAGTCTTAAATATAATTGCTACTCATGATATACCAATTGTTCAAAAATCGGAAACGTATGCTAATATTGCTTTTGGTTATTATAATCAACATGATTATAAAGATGCTTTAGGATACTTATATAAATGTATAGAGGATGGTTGCAAAGATTTATTAGGCTCGTATCTGATTATAGCAGATTGCCAAAATCATTTAAATATGCATATAGATGTTCCTGAATTAGATAAAGAAAGCTTGAGGAAATATTCTAGAGAAATACGTTCTATTTACAATTACTTTTTAATGTATAAAGGTGAAGAAGTACCCAATACATTTAAACAGAAAATTTTAATTAAGAAAATTGCACCATTATTAGAAGATGAATGGATCATTGAGGTATTTAGATTTGAATTAAACAAATTAGTTAAGGAAACGAATAGTTATAAGGACTTATATTTGTTTGAACAAATTGTTAAAAAAAATATTGATAAATAGTTGAGTTGATGATTTTTTTGAATTATGACGATAACAGATAAAAAAATTTAAAATACGTAATTAGAACTAGATTACTTGTATTTATAATCCATTTGCAATAATATATTTGTGTACTCCTTAACGGGAGTATCCTAAATTCTATTCGAGGTGTTAATGGGTGGATTTTACTAGAAGTATAATTAACTTAATGTGCGAATAACTGAACAAATATGATGTACTCTATTTTATGCTTTTATGTAAATTTCAGGGAAGGAAAGCGGTTAATCGATTTTTAATCGCTTTTTTACTTTCATTATCAAACAATTAATGATAAACTGGTCGTAGGAAGTGATAGATTGGCGAAGTTAAAATTACAACATTTATGTAAGCAATATCGTGATATTATTGCATTAGATGATTTTTCATTAAGGCTGAATGATAAATCATTTGTTGTATTAGCTGGACCAAGTGGTTGTGGGAAAACAACCTTATTGCATTGTATTGCAGGATTGCTTCCATTAGATTATGGTCATATTCTATTAAATGATAATGAAATAACGAATATGAATTCAGGTGATAGGAATATTGCAATGGTTTTTCAAAATGCTGCTTTATTTCCACATTTGACTGTTTATGAAAATATTTCTTATGGTTTAGAATTTCAAGGTTTTAATAAAAAGCAGATAGGCGATTCAATACATGAACTTACAGAAATACTTTCAATATCATCGCTTCTTAATCGGAAATCAAGTACATTAAGTGGTGGACAACAGCAAAGGGTGGCAATTGCTAGAGCACTTGTTAGAAAACCTGATTTGTTCCTTATGGATGAGCCACTAAGTTCCTTAGATGCAAATTTGAAATCTCAATTACGTATTGAAATAGCTCAACTTTATCAAAAGCAAGATGCAACTTTTGTTTATGTGACACACGATCAAACTGAGGCAATGACCTTAGCTGATGTGTTAATCGTGATGAGGGATGGTAGGATTCAACAAATTGGGAAACCGAAGGATTTGTATCATAATCCTATAAATTTATTTGTTGCTAATTTTCTTGGAAAATATGGAATAAATAAGATTGAAGGAATAATAAAAGGAAATAAACTCTATTTTTTTGATCTTATACATAGCCTTAATTTAGAATATGAAGATCAAAAGATTTTGCTTGGTTTCAGACCACAGTTTGTTTTTGTAGATTCAAGGGGAATACAAGGTACGATTATTCTTATAGAAGATATCGGGGATGAGATTTATTATCATATTTTGGTAAATGGTATCAAGCTTATCATGAAGTATAAAGGTGTAAAAGAGTATCAATTAAATGATAAGATACTAATAAATTTTGATTGGAAAAATGCACTATTTTTTGATAAGACTACGGAGGAGAGAGTATTTATTGGCTAGAGAAGGCGAAAGCCTTCTTTTTTTC
>NZ_JBEQZJ010000053.1:0-21038 GCF_045223415.1 Hoskinsella mucinilytica
ACATTATAAGCCATTACCAATGCATACAGGCTATAAGAAACTAGGATTTGATTTCACAGATTATCCAAATTCATATGGTCTTTTTGAGAATGAGTTAACCTTACCACTACATACTTGTTTGAGTGATGAAGAAGTGGATCATATTATAGAAACCTTGATTGGAGCACTTGCATGTTAATAAAGAACTGGAATGATCTTCCGGAATTTATGAAAACAGAAGAAGTAAGACCATATTATGAAAGCTTAAAAAGCAAAACAGGACAACTGATATTGAAGAGATGCTTTGATATTCTATGTTCTTTGATAATGATCGTTTTACTATCTCCGCTTTTTATCATCATAGCAATATGGATCAAAATAGATTCAAAAGGGACAGTATTCTATCGACAGGAAAGGATAACACAGTATGGAAAAGTGTTTAAAATTTTTAAATTCAGAACAATGGTATCAAATGCTGATCAAATAGGAGCATTAGTAACGACCCAAAATGATTCAAGAATTACCAAAGTTGGAGAAAAGATAAGAAAATATCGGATAGATGAGATACCGCAGTTATTTAATGTCTTTCTTGGAGATATGACATTTGTAGGAACACGACCAGAAGTAAAGAAATATGTAGATGAATATACGAAGGAAATGAGTGCGACATTATTGCTACCAGCTGGAGTGACATCTATAGCAAGCATTGAGTTTAAAGATGAAGATGAAATTATAGGAAAAGGTGTAAAAGAAAATAAGAGCATTGATGAGGTGTATATAGAAGAGGTATTGCCAAAGAAGATGGGATACAATCTGAAGGCTATCACTTCTTTTTCTTTTGTAAAAGAAATTAAAACGATGATAGATACCGTTTTAAAAATTAAAGAAAGGATAGTTATTGATGAAATATAGTGTTTTAATGACAGTTTATAAAAATGATAATCCTGAGTATTTTAGATTAGCTCTTTTAAGTATGGTAAAACAAACAAAAAAACCTGATGAAATAGTATTAGTAAAAGATGGTCCTGTAACAGAAGAAATACAAAATGTTATTGATCGAATAGATGAAGATTATCCATTGTTAATCAATGAAGTTCAATTAGTTAAAAATGTAGGGTTAGGTATAGCATTGAATGAAGGCATTAAGATATGTAGAAATGAAATAATTGCTAGAATGGATTCAGATGATATATCAATGCCAACAAGATGTGAAAAACAAATAAAAGAATTTGAAAATAATGAATCATTAGATATTATAGGATGTCCTGTGATTGAATTTGTTGATGTTCCTGAAAATGAAATTGGAAAAAGGAATGTACCTTTTACTAATTCAGAAATATATAAATATGCAAAAAAAAGAGATCCATTTAATCATCCTACTGTTATGTATAAAAAGAGTAAGGTACAAGAAGTAGGGTGTTATAGTGATTTAAGAAAAAATCAAGATACTGATCTATGGATAAAAATGTTATCAGCAAATGCAGTTTGTATGAATTTGAAAGAGTACTTATTAAAATTCAGATTCGATCATGGGACATATAAGAAAAGAAAATCATGGTTAAATACAAAATTATTGATAGGAATAAGATGGAATGCCTTTAAATCTGGGTTTTGTACATTCATTGATTTTATGGAAGTGGCCGTTTTACAGTTATCTATATATATATTACCCATTAAATTCCAAGAATTTATTTATAAAAATATATTAAGGAGGTTATCATGGGATTAGAGCAAAAAATCAACAATAAATTAAACGAATATCCTTTAATAAAAAAATATATAAAAAGCACCTATCAACATATAATGTATGCTGTGTCTCCTAAAATAAAATCAGAAGGTGATATTAAAAGGGTTTCACCCAATGATAAAGAACATGAATATTTCTTTGGTTATTATGATAAATCTCCATGGGATGTTTCAGATCGATATATGCTTTGTTTGAAAGCAAATCATACAAGGAATGATGTAGCACCTAAAGAAACTGCAAAAATATTAATTATTGATACTAAAAGTAATCATATATATGAAATTGCTGAGACCCATTCATGGAATGTTCAACAAGGATGTATGTTACAGTGGTTAGGTCCAAACTATGACAAAAAAGTGTTGTTCAACGATTATAGAGAAGGCAATTATTGTTCAATAATATTAACATTAGATATAAATGAAGATAAAATCAAGATTATAGAAGAACGAAAAATAGATATGCCTGTTTATTCTGTTAGCAATGATGGTAAATTTGCATTAACCCTAGATTTTTCTCGTTTACATAGATTAAGACCAGGTTACGGATATAGTAATAAACAAGAAGAAACATATGGAATTAAATTACCTGATGAAACTTGTATTTGGTATATTGATTTAATAAATAATGATATTAAATCTTTATTAAAATATACAGATTTCGCAAACTTTGAACCAAGAAAAGAAATGAAAGATGCAGAGCATAAAGTAAATCATATTATGATTAACCCTAATGGAAATCGGTTTATGGTATTACATAGATGGTTCAACGGACAACATAAATATACACGTTTAATAACTTGCAATTTAGATGGAAGTGGTATGTATAATCTTAGTGATGATGGAATGGTATCACATTGCTGTTGGAAGAATAATGATGAGATTTTTTCATTTTTATTTAAAAAGGAAGAAGGAAATGGATATTATTTATTAAAAGATAAATCAAAACAATATACACATTATTGGAAACATATAGATTTTGATGGACATCCAAGCTTTTCTCCAAATGGGAAAAAAATAGTATTTGATAGATATCCTAATAAGTATAGAATAGCTTCAGTGATGGTCGCAGATGCTAATGATATAAATGGAAATAGTATTGTTGAAAAAGCTAAAGTTTTTTCTCCATTTAAATATGATAATGAAACTCGTTGTGATTTACATCCAAGATGGAGTAGAAATTGTAATAAAATATCTTTCGATAGTGTCTTTGAAGGGAAAAGGGGATTATTTATTGTGGAGGTAAAAGAATGAAATATTCTGTAATTACAGCTAACTATAATGGCTATCATTTAATGGATAAGTATTTTGAATCACTAGAAAACCAAACTTTTAAAGACTTTGAAGTCATTATTATTGATGATTGTTCGACGGATGATTCATATATGAAATTAAATAGTTATGCGAACAAATCATTTTTAGATATAAAGATATTAAAAATGAACCAAAATAAGGGGCCTGGAAATGCACGAAATATTGGTTTGAAGAATGCAAAAGGAGAATGGATTACTTTCATTGATAATGATGATTGGATAAAAGAAACATTTTTTGAAGAGATAAATAATGTTATATGCACAAATAGTGTTAATTGTATAATCTATGATTTTTATCTTAAAAGTAAAAATAAGCAAGTTGTTTCACGTTCAATGTATAAAGGTGAATTTGGTTTATTAGATATAACAAATTGTATTAGATATGCTAGAAATCATTCGATTGGAAAAGTATATAGATTAAAGAAGATAAAAGAAAATAATATATACTTTCCTTTACTTAGAAGATGTGAGGATGTGGCTTTTGTTGCTAGAGCGTTAAATGCCTGTGAAACAGTTTATTATTATAAAAAACCACTATATTATTATTATCAAAGGCAAAATTCTCTTTCTAACAATAGTCAGTTAAATGCTAATGATATGATCAAAGCATTTAAACAGATTGAAAAAGATTTGAAGTCCAAATATCCTAATGAAATTGCAGAAAAGTCTGTGACTGATCTTTTATATGGTACTGTTTTAATGATGTGTAAAAGCAAAGAGAAGGTAAAAAATATTAAACATTATATAGAGTGGTATGAAAATCAATATCCAAATTGGTATAATCTTGAGATAATAAGTGAATTAGGATTATCAAAAAGATTGTATCTATTTTTCATAAAAAACAGAATGTTTATTTGTTTGAAAACAATGACCTTTTTACATTCTATCTTAATAAATTGATTAAGAAGGTTATAGCAATATGAAAAAAAAAGAAAAAAGAAAAATTATTATATTACTGCTATTTGTTGTTATCTTAATGGTAATAGGTTATATAACAGTATATCCTGTTGTTTTACCGTTATATCAATTAAGACTTTTCACTTTAAAACCAACAGTTTATAGTGTTTATTTAAATGTTTTTATGTTATTTATGTGTATTCTATCTTGTACTAAATTAATTTGTGATTTTAAAGTATATAAATATGTTTCATCGCTAATAGTTTTATACATAAACATTTTGTATTTTATACCAGGATTTTTAATGAATTTAGTATATGATACAGATATTTATTTTATGAATTACTATGCTTTGTTTTGGATAGGTTTTATATTTGCACACAAAATAGTAATCGTTTTAGGCAAAAAAAATCCGCAACCTGTATTGATCAAACTAAATCTAAAGTCATATAAATGGTTTTACAATACAGGTATAGTTATAGTGTTTTGTACTTTCTCATTAGTAGTTTCATTATTTTTCAATGGAGGTAGAATAAGTATTACTAATCTTTTTAATTTGGATGAGGTATTAGAAAGTAGAGCGGCTAGCTCTCAGTTAAATATACATTGGCTTATTTGGTATCCAATAGTGTGCGCAAGTATGATATTACCTATTTGGATTACTTTAGCTTATAAAAATAAGAAATATTGGATGATAGCATTTATTACGATAACCATTTTATCTATGTATAGTATAGGAGCTAATCGATCATTTTTATTTATGTTAGGATTTGCAATTATTTTTAGCTTTTACAAAGATGATGATTTATTGCTTATTAAGATTATGGTTTTTGCTTTAGTTCTAGTATGTATTGAAAGATATTTAAATAACGGTTATCCTGTTATGAACATTATCAGACGACTTACAATAACCCCAAATGGAGAAAGTAGATTTTACGTGGATTTTTTTCAACAAAATGTTCCTGATTTAGCTAAACAAATATTAGAAAGATGGTTACATCCATTAGGAATTAATTCAAATTATGATTTAAGAATATCAGCAGCAATTGGAAATACATATTTAAATGGTTCTAATTGTAATAATGGTCTTGTGGGATATGCTATTGCTAACTACGGTTCATTGGGCATAATAATTGGACCGATTCTCTATGCGTTATCTTTTAGATTAATTGACAAGATAATGAAAAAAATAACATATAAAAAAATGCTACATGTTACAGCAATTGTTTTTGCATTACAAATCACAAATAGTTATGGATGGGCAGAATATTTAATATTACCATCATTTTTATTGTTGTTTTATTTATTGATGCTATTTATGCCTTCAGTAAAAGGAAATGATGAACAATGATGTAAAGAATAATTTCTTGAGAGGTGTGTGTTAAAAATGGAGATAATATTTGTCTCATCAGCGTGTTCAAAAAAAATGTATTCAAAAATTTTTGAAATGAGAAATGAAAAAATCATAGATCCAACACAAAAATTTATGGAGCAATTAATTTCTGGAGTGGCCAAAGATAAAGAAGTTCATGTAACATCAATTTCAGAGCGTCCAGTTTCAGCTTCTACAACATCAAAAAAGATATTTAAATATGTCAAAGAGCAAAATGGTCAAATTGATTATATTTATCCATCTTTCATAAATGGGAAGATCCTACGTTATATTACATGCTTTGTCAGTACTTTTATTGAAATGATCAAGCTTCTAATAAGGTGTGATAAAAGTGATAGTATTATTATTTGTGACCCTATTACCTTAGAAATAAGTAAAGCTGCAAGAGTAGCATGTCATATTATGAAATTTAAAAATATTGCTATAATAACAGATATTCCAAATTTTTCAACAGAAATGAAACAACATCATTATAGTATGATAAGAAAAGCTTTCCAAGTATTGTACGAAAAATGGACTATGCGGGAATTGGCAAATTATGATGGATATATTTTATTAACAGATTCCATGAATGAATTTTTAAATATTCATAACAAACCTTCAATCGTTATAGAAGGTAGCATTGATTCAGAAGTTAAAAATGATATTTTTCAAAAAGAGAAAACAATTGTTTATGCAGGAGGAATATATGAAAAATATGGAGTAGAGAATTTGGTTGAAGCATTTAAGTTATGTAATAATAAAGAATTTGAATTACATTTATATGGAAATGGATCATATGTTGATAGATTAAAAGAGATATGTAATCAAGAAAAAAATATCAAATATAAGGGTTGCGTGTTGAATACAAAGCTTGTACAAATAGAAAAACAGGCAACTTTACTTGTAAATCCTCGCTTTTCGTGTGAATTATATACAAAATATTCATTTCCTTCAAAAATTTTAGAGTATATGAGTACTGGCACTCCAGTGTTAACGACAAAGTTAGAAGGAATTCCTGATGAGTATAGTGATTTTTTATATTTTTTTGAAGATGAAAGTGTAAAAGGTATGAAGGATAAACTTAACGAAATCTTATCCTTTTCCTATGAACAATTACAGCAAAAAGGAGAAGATGCACAATTATACGTATTTAAAAATAAAAATAATGTTGTACAGGGACTTAGAATCATTCAGTTTACAAAAGAAGTTTTAATTTGAAATTTGAACTACTTTGAGATAATCAAGAAAATAGAAGGAGGTAATATTGATGAATCTTAAAAAAATTACAAACATATATTTATGGGGTGTAAATCCTATAAAGATGTTATTAAAGAATCCAAATATGTGGTTTGAATTTTATATTATATCCGGAATGGAATTTGTTTTTTCTCGTGTTTTTAAACGTAAACTTAGATTACCATATTATGGAGGAAGAAAATTATATAAAGTAGCTGAAGCAAATAAAATATTATATAAGAAAATCATGCTATTAGAACCTTATATGGGAGGTAGATTAGGGTCAGCTGAGCTTGAATATGTGAGAGAATGTACTTTATATGATGAAAAATATCTAACAGATATTAGAGTTAACCGCTTGGAGAAAACTTGTATAAATTGCGGCTTTTTTCCTCCTGAAAAAGATAATTTTATAGAATTTTCAAATGAAATGAAAAAAAGTATAAAAAATGTAGATTTCTTAGGGGTTTCATATATCACTATGGAGGGATATTTTTGTAAAAAAATGGTTGAAACAAATGCAATATTGACTCAAAGATATCTTTTTGATTTTTGGGAATTTGAACACCCATTTACTGAAGCATTGAAAAATCATAAAGTTTTAGTTGTACATCCTTTTGAGAAAACGATTAGAAGCCAGTATAAGATCAGAAAGAAATTATTTAAAAATGAGAATATTTTACCTGATTTTGAATTATTAACGCTCAAAGCTGTACAAACTGGCGCTGGAGCAATAGATGATAGATTTAATACTTGGTTTGATGCATTAAACTATATGACTGAAGAAATTTTTAAAATAGATTTTGATATAGCAATCATAGGATGTGGAGCTTATGGGTTTCCTCTTGCATCAAGAATAAAACAACACGGCAAAGTTGCAATACATATGGGGGGAGTTACACAGATATTATTTGGAATAAAAGGAAAACGTTGGGATATTCATCCTACAGCAAAAAAACTCTATAATGAATATTGGGTTAGACCAAATGAAGAAGATACACCAAAAAACGTTGATGCTGTAGAGAACTCTTGTTACTGGTAAAGTATATGAAAAATATTGGTAAAAAATCTGTAGTATTATCTTTTTGCAATGTAACTACATTAATTATTACTATGTTAATCTCTATGATTATTGCAAGATATAGATCTTTAGAAGAAAACGGTATATATACACTAATAATGCTAATTGTTAATACAGTGATTTCATTTGCAATTTTAGGGATTCCAAATAGCATTACATACTTTGTAGGAAAATATAAAAAAAAAGAGGATAAAGAGCATTATATTGGTATGTATTATACTGCTATGTTTACCATTTGTTTGACTGTTGGAATACTATTATTTATAACAACGCCTATCATTGCGGATTTCTATAAAAATCAAGCTTTAAAAGATTTTAGATATATTTTCCTGTTTCTTCCTTTGTTTCTACAAATAACATCTACTATTTCAGATATATTAATAAGTTTTGAAAAAATTAAATTACTTATTTTTTACAGGATGATTTATAGTATTCTTCTTTTAATGATAAATGTATTAATGGTTATATTTAAATGGGACTTTTCTGTATATATGTTTATTTATGTATGCACATTGTTTTTTTTAACTTTTATAGTTTACTTTATTATAAAAATTAAACTTAAAGTGAAAAAAATCGTTTATTTTAATAAGACTTTATTATTAGAAATATTAAAGTTTTCGTTACCTATGGGGGTTGCCACAATAGTTGGAACTCTTTCATTAGAAGTTGATAAATTATTCATTGCAGCAAAATTTTCAACTGAAGTTTTAGGTATGTATGGCTATATGGCTAAAGAATTACCAATTGTTGCGATAACAAGTTCTGTTACATCAGTGTTACTACCTGCTATTGCAGGAATGATGAATAATGGCAGCCAAAAAGAAGCAATTGACTTATGGAAAAAATCAACAATTATTACTTTTTCTATTACAATGTTTTTTGCTAGTGGAGTGTTTACTTATGCATCTCAAGTAATTGAAATACTTTATTCATCAAAATATATAGACGGTATAACGATTTTTAGAATTTATACATTCTCTTTACTTTTGAGGTTTACATATTTTGGTTTGTTTTTTAATTGTACAGGTAATTCAAAAAAAGTAATGTATTTCTCAATAATTGGATTACTTTTAAATATATGTTTTAATTATATTTTTTATTCTATTTTTGGTATTATAGGTCCTGCAATTGCTACCGTTGTAAGTTTATATATTACTTCTTTTTTACAATTAAAGGGAACTGCAAAATTACTTACTATAAAAATAAATGAGTTGCTACCATGGAGAGATTTTATTTATATTTTTTTCTTAAATGTATTTTTAGCATTTGTTTTTTTCTTAATTCAAAAATACTTGGATTTGGATTTCGTTATTGGAGATTGTGCTGAGGCATTATTTTTAGGATGTGTTTGGGGTCTGATATATTGGATGATAATAAGAAAAAAAATTATAAAACTATGGAAAAGGTTGAATACAAGTTAATTAATATTAATATAGTTAAAAAAGATTGAGTAAAGAAAAAAAATCTAATTTTTATAGATTACTTTAATTAACATAGTAATAAAATTTGTAATTAAAAGAATACAGGAACAATTATATTAGGAAGGAGAATTTGGATGCATTTTAAGAATAAAACACTATTAATTACGGGTGGAACAGGTTCATTTGGAAATGCAGTATTAAATCGCTTTTTAAATACAGATATTAAAGAGATAAGAATATTTTCAAGGGATGAATTGAAACAAGATAGCATGCGTCATGAGTATCAAGCAAAATATCCTGAAGTTTCAGATAAATTAAAGTTCTATATTGGAGATGTTCGAGACATTAATTCAATTAAGAATGCAATGCACGGTGTCGATTACATTTTTCATGCAGCTGCATTAAAACAAGTACCTAGTTGTGAGTTTTTTCCAATAGAAGCAGTAAAGACCAATGTCTTAGGTACAGAAAATGTATTAACCACAGCTATTGAATGTGGTGTAAAAAAAGTGGTTTGTTTATCTACTGATAAAGCAGCGTATCCAGTAAATGCAATGGGCACAAGCAAAGCAATGATGGAAAAAGTAATCGTAGCGAAATCAAGAACGGTTGATCCAGAAAAAACAAGCATCATGTGTACAAGATACGGAAATGTATTAGCATCAAGAGGTTCAGTAATACCTCTTTTTATTTCGCAAATTAATGATGGAAAACCTCTAACATTAACTGAGCCAAGCATGACTCGTTTTGTAATGACATTAGAAGAAGCGGTAGACCTAGTTCTATTTGCTTTTGAACATGGAACAAGTGGAGATATCTTTGTACAAAAGGCTCCAGCTTGTACAATTGATGTACTCGCTAAAGCAACTATAGAATTATTTCATGCTGAAAATGAAATCAAAGTTATCGGTATTCGCCATGGAGAAAAAATGTATGAGACCTTGTTAACAGATGAAGAATGTGTAAATGCAATAGATCTAGGTGATTTCTATAGAGTGCCGGCAGATAAACGTGATTTAAATTATGATAAATATTTTTCAGAAGGTGTAGAAAAGAGTCAATTATCTCAATTTAATTCTAACAATACTAGATTGATGACTTTGGAACAAGTAGAAGATAAATTACTTGAAGTCCCATTAGTTAGACAAGAAATAAAAAAATGGAAAAGTAAACTATGATAACAAGAAAATATCCTATATTTATCAATGTTTTTTTATTTAAAAAAATTACAAGTAAAAAGATAGAATATAAACAACAAAATCAAAAAAAATATTATCCAATTAAACTAAATAGGAAAAAGAATATACCTGAAAAAGAAAAAATATTATTTATAACTCATTCGAGTAATCTTATTTATGGAGCTGCAAAAAGTTTGAAATATATTTTACAGAATTCAGAAATGGAATTTGATATCGTGTTCAATAAGAAATTATTTCATGGAGAATTATATGATAAAAAAACAATTTTAGATTATTGTGGAAGTAAACTTGAAAATAGCTATTCTATGGTCTTACCATTTTCTAGAAAGGTTTGTGATTGTGGTAAGACATCAATGTTTAATAAAATTGCTGACTTCATTGTATATTATTACGGTTTATTTATCACGAAATACAAATTGCAACGACTTATAAAAAAAAATCAGTATAAATATATATATTTGAATTCTTTGGTTTTGATTAATCTTATAAATAAAAAAGGTAATTATATCTTACATGTAAGAGAGGTTTTTAAAGGAAACCCAAGAATTTTCAAATATATAGTTAGTAAAATGAAATTATGCAAGGGTGTAATTTTTATTGATTCAAGTACTGAATCATCATTTAAAAATGAAAAAATTAGAAAAATTATTTTGAATAATCCTTTTGATATGCGTGATTTAAATGGATCAAAGATAGAAATTACAGATAAATTTAAATTGAATAAAGATAAAGTAAATATTTTAATGGCTGGCGTTTTAAGTGATGTAAAAGGAACGAATTTTATTATTGATACGTTTAGAAATATTAAAACTGATAAATATCAATTAATCATAGTTGGATCAGGAGAAGAAAAATATGTTTCTAATGTTAAAAAAATTATTCATGAAAGCAAGAATATCGTTTTTATTCCAGAGCAGAAAGATCTATCAGAATTATTAAAAGTGTCTGATTTTGTTATTCGAGGGGAAAATTTTTTCTGTATAGGAAGAACTATTTATGAGGCTCTATACTCTGGTATTGGTGTGATAATACCTGGAAAGCAAAGTGACATTAAAAATATTTATGATTATGACCTGTTCGTAGATAAAATACATATTTTCAAACCAGGTGATACCGTTTCTTTAATAAATCTAATTTGTGAATTAGAGAAAAATGTTTATAAAAAAAATCATAAGGATAATAACTTAGATGAGTATATTAGTTCGTTTTTTCGATTTTTAAAAGAAAGTTAATTAATTTTCTTTCTTTGTAATTGCTCAGAACAAATTATTAGTATAAGAAATAAAATACTTTAACATAAATAAAATAGGAGGTTTAAAATGAAATATGCATTAATAGGCTGTGGGAGAATATCTCCTAATCATTTAGCTGCGGCAATAGAAAATAAATTAGAAATTAGTGCAGTATGTGATGTAGATAAGGGAAATATGAAAAAAAAGTTAGAACTTTTTAAATTAGATGATTCAAATATAAAATGTTATACGGATTATAAAGAAATGATTAATAATGAAAAAATTGATCTTGTAGCAATTGCAACAGAATCTGGTCTTCATGCTCAAATTGCCTTAGATTGTATTTCTAAAGGAATCAATTGTATTATAGAAAAACCAATAGCAATGAACATGACGGATGCTAGAGCAATATGCAAAGCTGCTGATGAAAATCATGTAGTTGTATGTGCAAATCATCAAAACAGATTTAATAAATCAATACAGAAAATAAGAGGAGCGATGGAAGCTGGAGATTTTGGGGAATTATTTCATGGAACTGCACATATAAGATGGAATAGAAATCAAGGCTATTATACACAAGCACCATGGAGAGGAACCTGGAAGCAAGATGGTGGTTGCTTAATGAATCAATGTATTCATAATATCGATTTACTAAGATGGATGATGGGTGACGAAGTTGATGAAGTTATGGCTTATACAGATAACTTAAATCATGATTATATTGAAGCTGAAGATTTGGGAATAGCAGTAGTGAAATTTAAAAATGGATCCTATGGGATTATTGAAGGAACAACAAATGTTTATCCGAAAAATTTAGAAGAAACACTTTATATTTTTGGATCAGATGGGACAGTCAAAGCAGGTGGAAAGTCTGTCAACATAATTGAAGAATGGAATTTTAAAAACTGTAAAGAAGATGTGGAAACTCTTAAAAAAGAAAACAGTGAAGAACCAGAAAATGTATATGGATTTGGACATAATCCACTTTATGCAAATGTAATCAATGCTATAGAAAATGGTACAAAGCCATTGGTTGATGCAGAGGCAGGAACAAGAGCTTTAGAGTTAGTATTAGCAATTTATAAATCTGCAGCTGAGAGAAGACCTGTTAAATTGCCATTAACTGAAGTAGGTACAACGGATTTTGAAAATAGATTCAGAAAGAATTGAAAAGATGCAAATTGTTGAATTATAAATGCTGTTTATTAAAATAATGAAACATTACTCATAAAAGCAATCTCTTATCATTTTTATAATCGAATGCTTCGAAGTTTTATATATAAAGATTTTAAGATCAACACTTATATAAAAGTTTTTTGCTTGAAAATCATGCAAAAGATTACAACTTACTCTAGGCAAACAAGCTTGAATTTAGTAATACTGGTATAAAGCGTTTATAAACCTTAACTGTAAGTTAAAATAACTGTTTTATATGAGGTATTATAACTTTTTTTATGGGAGGTTGTTTCATTAAGGTTTTGCTCGCACGTGGCGAGAGAATGGAGGTAAATATGATAAAAATTGGAGATCAAGCAAAGCTTATGAAAAGGATAAGTGAAAAAGATGTATTATTGTTTTCTGAGATATCTGGAGATAAAAATCCAATTCATTTAAATCAAGAATATGCTGAAAAAAGTATATTTTGTAAAAGAATAGCACATGGGATGTTATCCGCTTCTTTTATCAGTAATGTTATAGGTAATCAATTACCTGGTGAAGGAACAATATATCTAAAACAGACATTAAATTTCTGCAAACCAGTTTATTTTGGTGATCTAATAACTACCATAGTTGAAGTAATAGATATTGATTATGATAGAGCTAACATCAAATTAGATACAAAATGTATTAATCAAGAAGGAATGATTGTTATAGAAGGTGAAGCGTATGTTAAAAACAGAAAATCATTACAATAAAAATTATTCTTATCAAGATGTTGTGAGTATTCTAAATGAAAAGGGTATATATTTCAAAAGTACTTGTGATGAGGTAAGTTTTAATTCGTTTTGTTCTATTAACGAAATAAAGTCTCATTCTATCACATGGGTTAAGAATTTAGATGAAAAAAAGAAGGATATAATTAGTAAATATCATGATGTACTTGTTTTTGCAGATATAAAAGATTTCGATGACTCTGTTAAGAATGTTATTTTTCTAAATGATCTGAAACGATCTTTTTTTTATGTTATTGAAATTCTTTTTTCATACATGAATTTAGATATTAAAGAAACTAAAATTGAAAGTACCGCAGTAGTTCTCACTGAACATTATGGAGATGAATTATATGTAGGACATAATTGTTTCATTGATGAAAATGTTAAAATTGGAAACAATGTTACGATTATGAATAATGTTGTTATACAAGGGACAGTAAACATAGGAAATGATGTCTTTATTGAATCGGGTAGTGTCATAGGTGCATGTGGTTTTGGATATTATAAAGATGATGCTAACAATCCTCATAAAGTGCCTCATTTAGGAGGAATAGTTATAGGAAACCATGTAACTATAGGGGCTGGAAATTGTATAAGTAGAGGTAGTTTAAATAATACAATTATTGGTGATTATGTAAAAACAGATAATCTATGTCATATTGCACATAGTGATGTGTTACATGAAGGAGTTATGCTTGCTGCTTGTGCAGAATTATCAGGTAGTGTTGAAGTTGGAAAAGACACATGGATTGCGCCAGGCGTAACAGTGATCAATGGAGCAAAAATTGGTAAAAATGTTTATACAGGAATATCAACTAATATCGTGAGAGATGTTCCAGATAATTCATTGATATATGGCAATCCTGGTAAAGTGAAGGAGAAAGAATGATATGGAGTTTACTTATACAGAATACCGTAATCTGCTAGAACTTTTGAAGAGCAAAGGATATAAATTTGAAAGTTTTGATAATGATAGTGATGAAAAAACGGTAATTTGCAGACATGATGTTGATATGTCATTAGAATGTACATTATCAACTGCAAGAATAGAAAAAGAATTGAATATTAAGGCGATATATTTTGTGTTATTATCAACAAATTTTTATAATATTTTTTCTCCAGAAAGTAGAAACATCATCTATGCATTGAAAAAAATGGGTCATGAAATTGGATTGCATTTTGACGCAAGTGTTTATCCTAATGTAAAAAATGAAGGTTTGGAAATTATGATAATGAATGAAATAAAGATATTAGAAATATTATTGGGTCAAAAAGTTAATGTTGTTTCTTTTCATAGGCCAATACGAGAATTATTTAATAAACGATTGAATAGTGGATTGATAAGTGCCTATGAAGAAAAATATTTTAGCGAATATAAATACGTATCTGATTCTAGAAGGAATTGGAGAAAAAATCCATATGAAATAATAAATGAAAATCCAAATCATATTCAATTGTTAACACATCCTTTTTGGTACAGTACCGATGTAAATAAAAGTGCAATGGATGCTGTAGAGCGTCTGAAAATAGAAATTAATAATACAATTGAAAAATCATTAGAGAATAATATAACAGATTATCATCAATTAATGAAGGGAGAATAATGATGAATAAAATTGGAATGTTAGAAAAAATACAGAATAAAAATATTAGAGTAGGGGTTTGTGGTTTAGGATATGTAGGACTACCACTTGCTGTAGAAAAGGCAAAGGCTGGATTCAAAACGATTGGATTTGATGTTCAGAAAGAAAAAGTAAAAATGGTCAATGATGGTCACAACTATATTGGTGATGTCGTTGATGGTGAATTAAAAGAATTAGTTGAAAGTGGAATGATGAGTGCGACATCTGATTTTAGCTTTATAAAGGATGTTGATTTTATTGCAATATGTGTTCCAACACCTTTAGATAACCATCAACAGCCCGATATTACATGTGTAAAAGAAAGTACAATTGCAATATCTAAATATTTAAAAAAAGGAACTATGGTGGTTTTAGAATCTAGCACCTATCCAGGAACAACGGAAGAACTTATAAAGCCTATATTAGAAGAAGGATCAGGACTGAAATGTGGTATTGATTTTTATTTAGGATTTTCTCCTGAACGAGTAGATCCAGGTAATAAAGATTTTAATACAAAAAACACACCCAAGGTTGTAGGAGGCATCGGTAAAGATGCTACAGAAGTAATTTCTGCAATGTACAGAGAAGTTCTTGATGGAGATATTTATGAAGTATCAAGTCCAGCAGTAGCAGAAATGGAAAAAATATTAGAAAATACATATAGAAATATTAATATAGGACTTGTAAATGAATTAGCAATACTGTGTGAAAAAATGGGGATTTCGGTATGGGAAGTAATTGATGCTGCCAAAACAAAACCATTCGGATTTCAAGCGTTTTATCCTGGTCCGGGGTTAGGTGGACATTGTATTCCATTAGATCCATATTATTTAACATGGAAAGCAAGAGAATATGGCTTTCATACAACAATGATTGAGAATAGTATGATTATAAATGATAAAATGCCAGAGTATTGCGTAGAAAGATGCTATAAAATTTTAAATAAGCAGGGGGTTGCGATGAGTAAATCAAAAATTCTAGTACTTGGTGTGGCCTATAAAAATGATATTGACGATTATAGAGAAAGTCCAGCATTGAAACTTATAGAATTATTAAATGTAGAGGGCGCAGATGTAGTTTATTACGATCCGTATATTATGACATATAAATATAAAAATAATATACATAAAGGATTACCTAAGATAGATGAAGAAATATTATCGTCTAAGGACTTAATAATAATTGCAACAGCTCATAAGCAATTTGATTATCAAATCATTCAAAAAAATAGTAAAGCTATTTTTGATACAAGAAATGCTTTAAAGGACATTGTAAACAAAAATAATATTGAAGTGATTTGATATGAGAATGTTAATTTTTTATTGAAATAATAAAATGAAATCGACAAATTAGCTTTTGATTAATGTATGTAGAATTGTTTTTTAAATAGATATAGAAAGGAGTAATTTTTGAATGGAATTTATAAATCTTAAGGCTCAATATAGTAGTTTAAAAGATGAAATAGATAAAAATATACATCATGTACTGGATAATAATCGATATATGATGGGAAGTTTTGTTAAAAAATTAGAAAAAGAATTAGCCGAGTACGTAGGGGTTAAATATTGCATTTCATGTGCAAACGGTACAGATGCACTACAACTTGCTTTAATGGTTTGGGGTGTTGGAAAGGGGGATGCAGTCTTTGTTCCTGATTTTACTTTTTTTTCTACTGCTGAGGTTGTTTCTATCTTAGGAGCAACACCTATATTTATTGATATAGACAAAAAGACTTTTAATTTGGATTCAAATAAACTTAAAGAAGCAA
Source organism: Hoskinsella mucinilytica (assembly GCF_045223415.1). Lineage (NCBI taxonomy): Bacteria > Bacillati > Bacillota > Erysipelotrichia > Erysipelotrichales > Erysipelotrichaceae > Hoskinsella > Hoskinsella mucinilytica. The sequence continues at coordinate 16,801 of NZ_JBEQZJ010000053.1, forward strand.
TAAATAAAGTTTTAAATGAAACTGATCTTAAACCTAAAGTTATTATACCTGTAGATTTGTTCGGTCAGCCAGCTAATTTTGAAGAAATAAGAAAAATAGCTCAAGAGTACAATTTACATATTCTTGAGGATGGTGCACAAGGCTTTGGTGGTAGTATAGATGGAAAAATGGCTTGTAGTTTTGGAGATATTTCTACAACCTCTTTCTTTCCGGCTAAACCTTTAGGTTGTTATGGAGATGGAGGAGCAATATTTACAGATAATGATGATTACTATCAGATTTTGCAATCATTAAGAATACATGGTAAAGGATTGTTTAAATATGATAATGTTCGTATTGGAATGAATTCAAGACTAGATGAAATTCAAGCAGGAATTTTATTACCTAAATTAAAAGCGTTTGAAGAATATGAGTTGGATAATAGAAATAAAGTAGCAAGTATTTATTCAGAAAGACTTGAACATTTAGTTAAAATACCTTTTGTACCAAAAAACTATATTTCAAGTTGGGCGCAATACACTATCCTTGTAAGAAGTGAAGAGGAAAGAAGCTATGTGCAGAATAGACTCAATGCAAAAGGAATACCAACTATGATTTATTATCCAAAACCATTACATAATCAAACTGTATATAAGAATTATTCATTTAACATAGAATCTTTAATTAATAGTAAAACTGTTTGTAAGACATGCTTGAGTTTGCCTATGCATCCATATTTAACAGATGTACAACAGAATGAAATTATTTCAGAATTTGTTAATGCAATAGAGGAATATAGAAATGAGTAATAAGAATTATTTTGCTCATGAATCAGCATATATAGATGAAAATGTATTAATAGGTAATAATACAAAAATATGGCATTTTTGCCATATAATGTCTGGTGCAATCATAGGAGAGGATTGTAATATTGGACAAAATGTAGTTATATCTCCTAATGTTATGATAGGTAATGGAGTAAAAATACAAAATAATGTTTCTGTATATGAAGGAGTTATATGCGAAGATGATGTTTTTTTAGGACCAAGTTGTGTTTTTACAAATGTTATTAATCCAAGAAGTAATATTTCAAGAAAACATGAATATAAAAAAACAATTATTGGAAAAGGTGCTTCTATTGGAGCAAATGCAACTATAGTTTGTGGTCATGCAATTGGACGTTATGCTTTAATTGGCGCAGGAAGTACTGTGACAAAGGATGTTCAAGATTATACTTGTGTTGTAGGAAGTCCGGCTAAGAAATTATATTATGTATGTAAATGTGGAAATAGACTGTTGAAAAAGAAAAACAAATATGTATGTGAATCATGTGGAAAGGAATATGAAATGAAAAATGATAAAATGAAAGAATTTTCATGGGGGGGGGGGTCAATAAATATAATATTGACTTCAGAAAGGATACATTATTATGTTGTTAAGTGATATTTTTCAAGACAACATAATAAGAAATGGAAGTTTTGAAGTTTTGGGTATATTGGATTCAAAGTCTGAACAAAAGATGTTGACATTTTTGGAAAAAAAGCAATATATAAGTCAAATTAAAGAACAGAGTAATATAGGTTGTATTATAACTACGAGAGATTTTGTTGAAAAAATTTTAGCAGCGACTAAAATTGGAATCTATGTTTGTGAAAATCCAAGAATAAAATTTTTCCAGCTACATAACTGCTTAAGTACAGATATACGTTACCAAAGAAAAAAACATAAAACAATTATTGGTAAGAATTGTAAGATATCACCTCTCGCTTGCATTTCCCAAGAAAATGTAATTATTGGTGATAATGTTGAAATTGAAGAGTTCGTGAGTATAAAAGAAAATACAATCATCAAAGATAACTGTATTATACGATCGGGAACAGTAGTAGGGAGTACAGGGTTTGAATTTAAAAAGTATCATGATCTAACATTTGGAGTAAGGCATTGTGGTGGAGTTATTTTAAACGAAAATGTTGAAGTACAACATAATTGCTGTATCGATAAAGCAGTGTATCCATGGGATGATACTGTAATTGGAAAGTATACAAAATTTGATAATTTGGTGCATATAGGACATGCAGCTAAAATAGGAGATCATGTTTTGTTTCCTGCAGGAACTACAGTAAGTGGAAGAGTAGAGATAGCAGATGGTGTCTGGATAGGAGTTGGTTCCACGATATCAAATGGAATTTCTTTTGGGAGAAATTCAAGGTGCAACATTGGATCAGTTGTGACAAAAGATGTTCCAGAGAATGGATCAGTATCAGGTAATTTTGCTATAGAGCATGAAAAATTCATAGAGAATTTAAAAAAGGCAAGGTAAAAATCATTATAAAATTGGAAATCAAACTGGACTTAAGAAACAATTCGTGATGAAGATATTATGAATTTTACAGAAGTATGGGGGATAAAAATTTTATTCATTTAGATTTTGATATGCTGAATAAGCATATATGAATAAAAAATGCAAATGGGATGTCATCAGTATAATTTATCAGTAATGTGATTGGAAATATGTTATTATGAGAAAATAAAGCAGATATTAGAATTTCTTAAACCTGTCTATATTGGTGATGAAATAACTACTATCATTAAGGTAAAAGAAAGATATTAATGATTATGAAATGTAAATAAATATAGAGATGTAAGAGAAAAGAGATATTGAAATTAGTAAATTCTAGTTATAGTCCAATATACTTGATTTTTCTTATACATATGGAATTTCAAAAAATGTTGATATTTTATTATAGAAAGGTAAAAGATGATTATGAAAATTCTTGTAACTGGATCAAAAGGATTTGTGGGTAGAAACTTAATAGAAACATTAAAAACTATTAGAGATGAAAAAAACAAAATGTTTTCTTTAACATCTAATCTTACACTATATGAGTATGATCTGAATAGCACAAAAGCCAAATTAAAAGAGTATTGTAGTGATTGTGATTTCATAGTTCATTTAGCAGGTGTAAATAGGCCACAAAATCCTTCTGAATTTTATGAAGGAAATCTTGGCTTTACAGAGGCTCTTTGTTCTTATTTAAAAGAAGCAGGAAACAAGTGTCCTATTATGATTTCCTCTTCAATTCAAGCAGAAAGAGATAACGATTATGGGAAAAGCAAAAAAGCTGGCGAAGATGCCTTACTAGCTTTTGGGAAAGGAAACGGTAATCCTATTTATATTTATCGTTTTGCTAATCTGTTTGGCAAATGGTGTCGTCCTAATTACAATAGCGTAGTTGCAACATGGTGTCATAATATTGGTCATGGTCTAGATATTCAAATCAATGATCCATCAGTAACATTACCATTATGTTATATTGACGATGTTGTAGAGGAAATCATCCATTGTATTTGTGGTAATCCTTATATTGTTGATGGTGTGCATTATGGCGTAGAAAAGGTATACAACTGTACCTTAGGTGATTTAGCAAATACGATTAAAAGCTTTAAAGAATCAAGAACAACTCTTGAAGTAATTAATCAAGCAGAAGAATTAACAAAGAAGCTTTATGCAACTTATCTAAGCTATCTTCCTGAAGATGAATTCAGCTATCCATTAAAAATGAATGTGGATGAAAGAGGTAGCTTTACAGAATTCTTGAAAACAAAAGAATATGGACAAGTTAGTGTAAATATTTCAAAACCAGGAATTACAAAGGGAAATCATTGGCATCATACAAAGAATGAAAAATTTCTTGTAGTCAGTGGAACAGGTCTGATTCAATTCAGAAAAATCGGTGAAGAAAAGATCATTGAATATCAAGTAAGTGGCGAAAAACTAGAAGTGATAGACATACCAACTGGCTATACGCACAATATTATCAATGTAGGAGATACTGATATGGTAACGATCATGTGGGCTAATGAATTGTTTGATCCTAATAAACCGGATACTTATTTTGAAAAGGTGGTGGAAGAGCATGAATAAATTGAAACTAATGACGATCGTGGGTACAAGACCAGAGATTATTCGTTTATCAGAAGTCATTAAAAAGTGTGATACATATTTTGATCAAATCTTGGTACATACTGGGCAGAATTATGATTATTGTTTGAATCAAGTATTTTTTGATGATCTAGGATTAAGAGAACCAGATTATTATCTTGAAGCTGTAGGAAATGACCTTGGAGAGACAATAGGAAATATCATTGCGAAAAGTTATAAACTGATGAATGAGGTAAAGCCAGATGCTTTATTGATTCTTGGAGATACTAATAGTTGTTTAAGTGCAATTAGCGCAAAACGTTTACATATCCCAATA